>JAVBTU010000481.1:0-6460 GCA_031556015.1 Thermoguttaceae bacterium | reverse complement strand
ACGCGCAGTACACGCAGTCGTTCATGCACGTGTTGCCGATGTAAAGCGGCGCGAACAGCACGATCCGGTTGCCGTACACGTCCCGCTTCAGTTGGCGTGCGGCGTCAAAAATCTGTTCGACCAATTCCGGCGCGTCGGCGGCCAGGAGCATCGCGGTTTCGTCCAGCTCGAGCGCTTTCTTATCGAGCGACTTGGCGATGATTTCCCGAACCCGACCGGGATCGGCTTTCGTTCGCAAAAGCTCCGCGAATCGACCTTCGTCGATAAAGTCGCAGCCGCTCTTGCTGTAAATTTGCATATCGGATAGTTTGCGAATCATTTTAAATGAGAAATGGGAAATGAGAAATGGGAAAATACATTGTTTACCGAACGCGGATTTCCTTGTGGTCGACGATCCAGAGTTTGCCTTCGACGGAGTCATTTATTAGAGCGTTCACAGCGGAAATCAATAGTGGCATAAAGAGCTTTATGGATTGTCTTTTCGGCCTTAACACAATGATCCCGGAAAAATCGGATGGCGGATAAATCCTTGTATCTGTAAAATCGAGATCAAGCGTAATAAGGATTCTCTTTTCCAAACGGCAGGCTTGAGCGATGTCAATATCCAAGGCACCGTTAAGCCTTTCATCGAAAACCGAATGAACATCGTGTTCGAATTCACATAAATATTCTTTGAAATCGGGAGGAATGTTTTCGTCCAGCTTGAAACGCATGCATCACCCCGCTTTTCGAGGGGCATAGCGACCGCTTGCCAAGTCGGCGGCATATCCCAAGGCGGCCATGATGTCATCACGTTTCAATGAAGGGTAATTCCGAAGCAGCTCGTCAACCTCAACGCCATCCGCCAGGCTGTCCAGTATGATGGACACCATTATACGAGTCCCATTAATGCACATCTTCCCGTGACAAACATCGGGTTTTGATGTAACACGATCTTTCCAGTCCATAATGCAATTTATTTTTGGAGTTGTTGGCGGGTCATAAAATGAGAAAGGTGAAAATGCTATTTATATCAGAGCAGGAAGCGTAAGCGAGCGTATGTCAACTCAATCAATCCATCACACCACCCTCAGCCCTTCGATTCGTTCAAAATGTTTTCGATTCAACGTCGCGAGCGGTAAATCGTTGGCAATCGCCGACGCCGCGATTAAAATGTCGCCCGTGTCAATCAAACAGCTTGTTTTTTTCAGTTGTCGGTAGATTTTCCAAGCGGACAGGATCGTGGAGTCATCAAACGGCAAGATTTCCATTTTTGAAAAAGTCGATTGCCAAAATTCAATCCGAGCGATATCCGCGCCGCATAACACCTCATATTTGGCAATCGCGGAAACGCACAATTCGTGATTCTTCAGTAATCTCTCCAATAGGGTTTCGGATTTATTTCTTGATCGAAAATGATCGATAAAAATGCAGGAATCGACCGTAATTACAGAACCCATCTTTTCATGTCCTCTCGAAATTCCTCTTGCATAATAATTTCTTCCTCACTCGCAACCGGACACTGTAACAGAAGTTGGTGCAATTCCTCCTTGAAATGCTTTGGTTTTTGGGCGATTTCATCTTCGAGTTTCAACCGGTTTTGCTTGAATTGGGCCAATTCTTCCTCCGTGAACCACGACTTGTCCACGCCAGTCGACTCGGATGCGACCGGGGCCTGGACCGTGACTTCCACTTTGCGGTGTCGCAATTCCGCCGGGAGATCCATGATCGGCAAAAGCAGGTCGGAATCGATGATAGTCGTGATCGTGTTCATGAGTCTCCGGCGTCCAGGACGCTCGGCTAAACGTTATGAAAATGTTTTGACGTACCGGGGCCTTTTCCCGGGATTCGGCCGATTTCTTGCAGGTGCTTGCGGACCTGCTCGTCGGTTTCCTCGGGGGTTTGATGCGTTGCGGCTTTGTTCGGGTAAATTTCGTACATTTCGCGGTACTTCGTCGGCGTCAAATTCGGCATCACCACGTTTGCTCCACGGCTCAAACCGTGTTTGCGACCGCTTTGGCCGTCGATCGTCGCGACCGCCGTCGTACTCGGAATGTTGATCGTCGGACAAAGGATTCGTGTCAATGCGAGGACGGTAAACGTAAAACTATCTCTGCAAGACACTTGGTCAACCAAACTTATTGTTTCCAGCCCGTTTCGGTCGAAAAATATTTTTTGCTCCTGCGTCCACGGCTGGGGGCGAAAAAGCCCCGAATTCGGGTCCGGCGGGAACAGTTTTCCCAGCGGCGTATGCGGATGCGGCAAAAATGGCCCCAAACCGACCATATCGAGCTGCAATTTTTCGAATAGTAAAATATCTCTTGCTAAGTCATTATACGTTTGGCCAGGTATTCCGACCATGATTCCGCTGCCGACTTCGTAGCCGAGCCGCTTCAAAACGCCGAGCATCTCGAGTCTTGACCGATAAACCGATGTTTCCGGATTCGGCGGATGAATCGCCCGAAACAGCTTCACGTTCGAAGTTTCGAAACGGAGCAAATAACGGTCCGCTCCCGCCGTTTTCCAGGTTTTCCAGTCCGATTCCTCGCGCTCGCCCAAGCTGAGCGTGATCGCAAGATTCGTCGACGATTTGATCTTTCGAAGAAGCGTGGCGATCCAATCGGTTTCGATGTTCGAATCTTCACCGGCTTGGATCACAATGGAGCCGTATCCGAATTTCACGGCCAATTCGGCGCAGTGCGTTACTTCGTCGTCGGTGAGCCGATATCGGGAAATGTCTCGATTTCCGGCCCTGATCCCGCAGTAGAGACATTGACGACGGCAGATGTTCGAGATTTCGATCAAACCGCGCAAATGCACTTCGTCGCCGACGGAATCCTTGCGAACCCTGTCCGCCCACTCCCAAAGCGACTGGAGCCGCGACGGGTCGGTTTCCCGGAGCCAATGGACGATTTCCTCCTGGTCCATAGATGAATTGTCTCAAAAAGCGTGATAGGAGCGGCGCAATGACCAACGGATGACGAAGCACGGACGCCGTTACCGCATTCCGACTCAATTCTAGGCGATTTACGGCGAGGGAACAGTCGGGGGGAATAAGGGATCGGAAATACCTATTAAAACCAAAAAGGGAACGGTCCCTTGTAATAAAACGCAGGTCCGCCTAAAATCGAGAAATGGAGGTTTTGTCGCGTTAATTTTTGCACAAATCACGAATTGCGCCGCACGGTATCTACGAATGTCGTTACGTGGTGTGGTTCACTTCATTATATGGCCTGCGTCAATCGGTTGATAAGCCGGTTGTCATTGCTAATTTCTCTTTTCCCATTTTTAAGGAGTTTTTCAATGAAAAACACAAATTCCGTTGTCCAAAGAGACAACAAAGCGTTCACGCTCGTTGAGCTACTTGTCGTTATTGCGATCATCGGCATTTTGATCGCGTTATTGCTCCCGGCGGTTCAAGCCGCGCGGGAAGCGGCACGGCGGATGCAGTGCACCAACAATTTGAAACAAATCGGGCTCGCCACGCATAACTTCCATGACGCCCACGACCGTTTGCCGACCGTCCGGCTGCAGCAGGAGTCGCCGAATCCGATAGTTAACATGAGTGATCGCGTCAGTGGGATCGTCATGCTTTGGCCTTTCATTGAGCAGACCGCCATGTCCGAAATGATCGTCAACAACCCGGACGGAACCTATTCCAGCCAGAATCCCGGAGAGAACCTTGAAGCCTATGGCGGTCCGTTTAATGTTCACCCGCACCACTGCTACCTCTACAGCGACGCCTCCGGAGCGAACCAGCATCTCCATCCGTATGGATCCCCGAATCCGGCGTTTATTTGCCCCAGCGACGGTGAATCGAAAACAGCGGCCGGGAAAATCACGAAGAACAATTACCGGATGTGTATCGCCGATACCAACGCGAACACCGGACGCGGCGTTTATCAGCTAGATCGCAATTCCGTGATCGGTTTCGGCGGAGTTTCCGACGGACTTTCGAATACCCTTATTTTCAGCGAACGGCTTGTCGAGGATAAAATCGGTTCAAGATTGTACAAACGGGGCGCGGTCAACATTGGTTTTGCGAACCCCCTGGAATGCCAAACCAAAGGAAAAGGGGCCAGTAGCACCATGCCGGCCGGCTCCACTCCGATCGCCTTGAACAACGGCGGTTTCGGGGGGCGTATCGGCGACACTCCCGCGGCTTATTCCGTATTCCATACGATTCTCAAGCCCAATGATCCCACTTGTGGCTTGGGAGAGGGTATCGGCGAACTCATCGTCGCTCCCACGAGCAATCATACGGGCGGAATCAACGCCGCCTTCGGCGACGGTTCCGTTCACTTTATCTCCGATACGATCGATAACGGAACGGACCTCGGGGTCAACGGTTGCCACGACGCTCCGCCGACGGACGGAAGAACCACCTGGTTCGGCGTCTGGGGGGAATTGGGGACCCGTAATTCCGGTGGTAGTGCCTCTCTTCCTTAAGAGTTTCCGGTCCGGTTCGTTTGTTTTTCAATACTCAACACGGGGCGGGATGATTATAGTGTCGCACCCCTTTTTTTAAGAAAGTCACTTATGATGGACAAAACGCGACGGGTTATGGTTAGAAATGCTTGTATCGCCTTGCCGTTTTTCCTCCTGCTGTTCTCGGGCGGATGTGGGAAAAGCTATCCGGGAAAGGAAAAACTCTATCCGACGACGATTACCGTGTTGGAATCCGGCACCCCCGTGGACGGAGCCGTTGTCATCCTGATGCGTCAAGCGGGCGAAAAATTGAATACGTCCGGGCTGACCGATGCGACGGGGAAGGCGAATATCGCCGTGGACGCCGAGTGGCCGGGAGCGCCGGAAGGAAAATACCAGGTGAGGATATCAAAAGACCCTCCCTTTACGCCCGACCTGACGCCCGAAGAAGTCGCCAAGCTCGGCCCCAATGAGTACAGTGCCTACGAAGCGAAAATGATCGCCAAACGGAAACAGCTCAAACCGGTCGTTCCTCCGGAACTCTCGTCGGACAGTTCTCCCTTTTTCATCGACGTCACGTCCGGGAAGAATGAAAAAACGTTCGATATCGTCACGGATTTGGAGTAAGGTTTTCGCCGAAAAAACGAGCGGCGATCTCAGGAATAGTGTGCATTTTTGTCATTCCGAGGTACTCCGAGGAATCTGGTTTCAAGCCGAGTACGCTTTGTTATGCGTGTTGGTCGATCACACCAGATTCTTCGCTCCGTGAGTACACTCCGCTCAGAATGACATCATTATCTCACTCGGATATTTTCGGCGTTTTACATTCCGGCGAAAACCCAAGCCCGGTCTGATTATTTTAACCCGGCGCGTATCAGGTCGTGCAGGCGTAAAATTCCGACGACGCCGTTATGGGAATCGACGACCGGTAAGACCGCGATTTGCGAAGAACGATTTTCCATCAAGTCCAAGGCTCGAATCGCCATGTCGTCGTTTTGAACACGAATCGGATCGGCGGTCATCAGCTCGCGAATCGGCAATTCGAGAATCGAGTCCCGACGTTCCAACGAACGTCGCAAGTCGCCGTCGGTGAAGATTCCGAGCAGCTTGCCTTGGGAATCGGCGACAATGACGGCTCCCATCGCTTTGGAGCTGAGCGGCACGAGTATTTGCCGCACCGTTTCGTTCGGAGAAACCAGCGGAACTTCGGCGCCTTTATGCATGATCCCGGACACGGTCAACAAAAGCCGCCGCCCGAGCGATCCGGCCGGATGCAGTTTGCTGAATGCCGTCGGGGTGAATCCGATTCGGTTGATCAAGCAGGCGGCAAGAGCGTCTCCCAGGGACATTGCGACCAACGCGCTGCTGGTCGGCGCGAGATTCAGCGGACACGCTTCCTGTTCGACCGAGCCGTCGAACACCACGTCGCACATTTTCGCAATCGTCGAATTCGTATTGCCGACCAGCGCGATCGACTTGCAGCCGTTCACTTTCAGGACGGTAAGCAATTCGATCACTTCGGCGGTTTCTCCGCTTTTGCTCAGGGCGAGAATCACATCGTCCCGGCGAACGATCCCACATTCTCCGTGCAAGGCGTCGACCGGATGCAGATAGGTCGCCGGCGAACCGGTCCCGGAAAGCGTTCCCGCGATTTTCGCCGCAACGTATCCGGACTTCCCGATTCCGGTCGTGATCACGATCCCGCCGGTCCCGAGAATAAGCTCGACGGCGGCATCCATTTCTGTCCCGATTCGATCTCGAACCGCGGAAAGAGCTTCAATTTCTTTGTTAATCGTCGTTTTAGCGAGTTCCGAAAGCGTATGGGACATAATAATTCAGGGGAAAAACGAGCCGCGAACGTAAGAGAGCGGGAATGACCAACCAATGCGAATCGTATGAAATTCCTCCCATTCCGGCAACGGCACTTTTTTGAAAAAAACGAAATTCCCCCAATACTTCAACGAGCCGCGAACGTTAGAGAGCGGGTTAATCAGAGCGGGAAGCGTAAGCGAGTGGAATAATCTAAGCCTCTAAGAAGCAAAGAATGGGGGAA
>JAVBTU010000345.1:0-3499 GCA_031556015.1 Thermoguttaceae bacterium | reverse complement strand
AATCGCACTGATCGTTTTGACGCCGCGATTTTCGAAAAAAATTCCCGGCTCGCTGGTTGCCGTCGTTGTTTGTACGCTTTTGGTCGCATTTTTTCCCATCCCGGTCGACACGATCGGGCAGTCGGTCGGCAAGGAAGCGGTTGAAATTCGCTCCGGTTTGCCGACGTTCGCGATCCCGACCATTGACTTGGAAAACTTCAAGGATCTGTTCCGAGCGGCGATTGCAATCGCGATGCTCGGAGCGATCGAATCCCTTTTGTCGGCGGTCGTCGCGGACGGTATGACCGGACAACGACACCGTTCGAACACGGAATTGGTCGCGCAGGGAATCGCGAATATCGTAACGCCGTTTTTCGGCGGAATCCCGGCAACCGGGGCGATCGCCCGTACGGCAACGAACATCAAAAACGGCGGAAGAACGCCGATTGCCGGGATCATTCACGTCGTCGTCCTCCTTGCGATCATCTTGTGTTTCGGCAAATACGCCGCGAAGATTCCGTTGTGTACGCTCGCCGGAATTCTCATGGTCGTTTCGTTCAACATGAGCGAATACCGGCATTTTTTCAAGATGCTCAAAGCGTCCAAAGGGGACGTCGCGGTAATGCTCATCACGTTTTTTCTGACCGTACTGCTCGATCTGACGATCGCGATTCCGGTCGGTTTGATTCTCGCCAGTTTTTCGTTCATGCGGCACATGGAGTCGATGTTCAATACCGGAACGATCGACCATCGGCTCTACACGATCACGGAGGACGATCCGCACGAAGATTCGAACGCCTTACGGTTGTTCGACGTTCCGGACGGGGTTCACGTGTTCGAGATCAACGGCCCGTTCTTCTTTGGAGCGGCGAGCAAATTTCAGGCGGCAATCGAGGCGGACATGCCGCACGTGTTGATTCTCCGGATGAGAAACGTTCCCGTGATGGACGCGACCGGTCTGAACACGATGGAAGAACTGGTGCATCGGGCGCAGAATCAGGGCGCGACGATCCTGTTGTCCGGTATCCGTCCGCAGCCGCATTCGGTCTTGAAGAAATTCGGCGTGATCGACCGAATCGGCTCGCAAAACATCCACCAAACGATCGTCGAAGCGCTCCTGCATGCCGGCGAAATCGTGGAAAACGAAATTCGGCTCGCCCGGGAATCGCACAAAACAAATGCGGCGTAGACAAGTGAAAAACACGAATAACGCGTTCCAAAGTTTGAGGGGACCGGGGTTTTCTCGTGTCTTGACCAAGTCTACTTTCCGATGCACCACAGATGTCGGTCGGTTCGAATCAACAGTTGCCGCCCGGCAACGGCGATGGACGCCAGTGCGTGTTCGTCCAACTCGTTTTCGGCGATCGTTTCCGGGGGCGTTTTCGGATCGTCGGACGGTTTGAGTACGGTCGTTCTGCCCTGTTCGGAAAGCACATAAAACTTCCCGTCGGCATACAGCGGGGAAGGGTTCAACGCGCCGCCGAGTCGCTTTTGCCAGAGAAACTCCCCCGTCGCCGCGTCGAACGCGGAGAAACTGCCGCCTTCCGTGGCCGTGTAAAGACACGGCTTGACGTACAAAAACGATGAGATCATGGGTGCGTTGCGTTTTTGCATCCACGCGATATGCGTTTCGGTGCAATCTCCCTGACCGTCGGGCCGCACGGCTCGAATCGCTTCGCTCCCGGCCGGAGCCGAATAAACGAGTCCATCTCCGACGGCGGGCGAAGGGACGCACGGCTCGCCGGAACTCTCGACCGTCCAAATGAGATTGCCGTTGTCCGGATCGAATCCCTGGATCACGTCGCCGGCCGGACTGAGAATTTGATCTTTTCCGTTCACGGTCACGATGCAAGGCGTGGCATGCGCGATTCGGGACTGGCCTCGCAGGCCGCGCCAACGCTCCTTGCCGGTGCTTTTGTCCAAGGCCAGCAGATAGGACCGATCCCAGGGCTTTTGCCAACCGAGTACTTTCGGCTCTTCACGATTGCTCGGATTCACCGCAAGGAGCAGGAGATCCTTGTAGAGAATCGGCGATGTTCCCAGCCCGTGTTGGGAGTAATACCGAAGATCACGGTTGGTCCAGGCGACGTTTCCGTCGAAATCGAGCGCGACGAAGCTTCCGTCGCCGAACAGGGCGAAAACATGTTTCCCGTCGGTCACGGGCGTCGAAGTGGAATAGGAATTTCGTTCGTGTTTATTTTCCGTGACCTGTTCGAAAACGGTTTTGTCCCAAAGGATTTTTCCCGTCTTTCGGTCCACCGCGAGGACATGACAGTCTTTTCCGTCTTCGGTCGTCGAGGTGAGGAAAATATGGTCGTCCCAGACAATCGGCGACGACCAGCCGTGGCCGGGGATTTCCGTTTTCCAGGCGATATTTTCGTCCGCGCTCCACTGCGTCGGCAGATCGGTTTGGCTTGAAACGCCCTGACCGTTGGGACCACGAAAACGGGACCATTGTTCGGCGGACTCGACCGATCCCGTCAAAAGCAAGCCAACCGCAAAACCTAGAATGAATCTGACCATGACTGAATGAGAGTGTACAAGTATTTGGGAAGGTTGTCGAAAAAACAATGTTTCCAAGGATTCTACTTTTTACCCCGTCGAAAGTCAACGATTGTCAAAGGAACGCCAAGAGAACTGCAAAGTCTTGATAAAAGCGCGCGGAGACGCAAAGACGCGGAGTTTGAAAACAGGATAGGCAATACAAGCAAAATGGATGATTTGTTTTGGGGAAGTTTTGGTCAAAAAACCTCCGCGCCTTTGTGTCTCCGCGCGAAAAAAATGGACTTTGCGGTTCTCTTGAAAGGAACGCCAGAGAACGGCACAGACCGCTAACAAGTTCGTATAAACATACCAGCCCCAAGCGTCAGCGCTCGCCGTACCACACATTTTTTTATCCATTGTATTCGTCAAAAAACTCCGGTCACTCACAGAAACCTTATTTTTTGGGAAAAAACAACCTCAGTAGCCACGGACGCTCCCTTTTCACAAACCTTATTACCTTATTCCAAGGGCGTGAAGGTAATAAGGTCTGATTTCCTGTCGAATTTCGGCTACTGAGGTTGTTTTGTCAAACAAAATAAGGTGAAAATAAGGTTTTCCAGATCTGTCCGACGACTTGTGTGGTACAACCCGCGCTGACGCTTGGGGCTAGTTTTGAATGCGGTATTTAATTTTACGCTGCTGCTCGGTATGATTCACGACTGTTTCCGTAAAACGTATCACGGCATCCACTGGAGAACGCCGGAAAGCGGATTGTTTTTCGCCACAGGAGAAAATTACCGTAAGTTTACTTTGTGAAAAAACGAAACATTTTTCCAAAAAAATCGACGAACGCCGCCCACTGCTCTTTTCGTTTCAATTTCTCGGCTTGGGCGAAATCGGCTCTGGCTTTTGCTTTGTCGCCTTTCTTCCAATAAGAGCCTTTCTTCCAATAGGAATAGCCTCGGGCCTCAAATACACGCCTGTTTCGCGGGTCAAGCCGGATCGCTTCCGTGTAGTCGGCAATAGCCTTGTCGTG
>JAVBTU010000072.1:0-2951 GCA_031556015.1 Thermoguttaceae bacterium | reverse complement strand
TTTCCGGAGACGAGGACGAGCTCCCCTTTTTCGAGACGATTTACCCCGCCGTCGACGTTGAGCAGCGTCGTCCCCAGCGGATACTCTTGACCCGTCGCTTTGTTCGTCCACTTTCCGTCCTCGTAAATCAAAACATCCTGTTTCAGAAGCGGAATCATCTTCGGGGCCGTCGCCGCGTTTTTCGCACCGGGAATTTCGACCGAAAAAGTAAAGTCGATCTTCTTTTCCGTTTCGGTTGTCAATTCAAATTCCCGGACGATTTCTCCGACTCTCTGGGGAAAATAGCGAACGGGCGGATAAACACTGGCTTTGTATTTCCCGGGCATGAGCTGGATTTCATAGTTGCCATTTTTATCGGCACGGGCGGCATGAGTGATCTGTTTGTGGTGTTCGGCTTTCGCGTCGGGATTATATTCCGAAATATTCACCACCGCGGAAAACGGCGTGTCGCCTTGGAGACCGGCCAGCGTCCGACCGTAAAGTTTGACGCCTTTTTGAAGTACGAAATCAACCCTCGGCGGATTTTTGCCGTCCCCCGCATTGATGAGAAACGCCGTCGGCGCAACTCCGAGTTTGCTTTCCACGCAAATCGACATGGTTTCATGTGGATTGAGCATGAAGAAAAAATCACCGTTTTGGTCCGCGTATCTCCAACCGTTTCCCTTTTCGTATTGATGAGACAAGCTCGCGAAAGGAACCGGCGTTCCATCGGCCAAGCGGACCGAACCCCGAATCGGGACCGATTCCGGTAATTGAACGGAAATGCGACCGGTTCCCGGTTTCCATAAAATCCGCTCGTTCCCATAAAACCGTTCCCGATTCAATCTTTTCTCGCGCACAATAATTTCCGTTTCGCCACGAATCTCTTTCGGCAGCCAATCGATCACGGCATTGCCCAGTGCGTCCGTCGTCGCGAAAAACAGTTTGAGTTTTTGAGCGGTTTTGGAGACGGTATTCATCGCGGTGTTACTATCGCCTAAGCCGGAGCGATACTTCTTCCCCGTGATGGAGATCAACCACGGCTGAACTTGGATTCCTTCAATCGGGTCGCCGGATTCGTTTTCAACATGGACGGAGAGAGAATCCGTTTTGGTAAACCGGAGTGTTAAAGGGCCGATGTTTTGCCGGATCGAATCGCGATCTCGCTCATCTTCCACCTTGAGGTAATCGAACCCGACTCCCGGCTTGATTGCGAAAACGTCATTGGTTATCGTTTGATAATAGAAAAACTCGAAATCCCCTTGCGAATCGGTCAAAACCGGATCGATGGTCATACTTTGACTCGAAGCCCCGACATACGCCCCCGCGACCGGATTGCCGGATTCGTCGAGTACTTTTCCGAAGAATCGCCGTCCTTTGCCGAGACGGATTTTGATTTCCGGCAATTCTTTCGAATTTTCCTCGATTTGCGGCAACAGAGCGTATCCGATCCGATCCGTACCGGGAACATAAGCCAGGTACGGAGCGGAAGAGTACAAGGAGTATTTCGCGGGAAGCTGGAACCGGCCTTGGGAATCGGAAACGGTTTCCGGAACCGCTTCGGAGTTGGTCCAAACCGTCGCCCCGGGAACGGGTTGATCGTTCAAGTCGACGACGACACCACGAATGAACAGCCCGTCCGCAAATGTTTCATTTTGCACCGGTTCCGTTTTTTCGTTTTCCGTTTTCGTTTGGGCTTTGGTCAACCCGAACGCCGCGACGGCGACGACGAGGAACGCTCCCAGGACGACATGATACCATCTTGATTTTTTGAATCGTGCGACCATTTCGATTCTCCTTTCCACGGAGTGTTTTTGAAAAAGTCCGACCAGTCCGGGCAGTCGCTCGGCGGCGGAGAAAAGTTCCGTAAACGTCAGTAAAACGTACCCGTATTCCTTCTGTCTTTGCGGTCCGGACCGCTCTAAAACCGCGGCGTCACAAGCGAGTTCCCGTTCCCGTTGGATCCGGTCGTAGACGAACCACGCAACCGGATTGAACCAATGCACCGCCCGCACCAACAGTGCGAACCGCTGCATCGGCGGGTCGAACCGTTTCAAGTGCGCCAGTTCATGCAGCAGGATCAGCCGCAACTGCGATTCCATCGCGATTTTCACCGACTCTTCGGTCAACAGCACGGTCCCGGCGTAAAATCCGCAACTGGCCGCCCCGATTTTGCCCGGCGCGAACATTAATCGAACCGGCCGCCGCATCCCGAGTTCCGTCCGGCAGGAATCCAGCAAGGCAAGGAGCCGTGAATCTTCAACCGGTCGCCATGACCGGCTTTTTCGCGTGAGCCGTATTTCGCCGATCAGGAACCGGAGCAGAAAAACGCACGCCCCGAATCCCCATCCGGCGACCAAAGCGTTTTTTGTGATTTCGTTCCACGTGATCGGTTTCACCGCGACGGGCTTCGCGGAAACGACCGGTGATTCCACGACGACGGGATTGACGACCGGAGTTTCCGATTGCGGCGGCGGAGCGAAAATCGGCGGCGGTATTTCTTGCAGTTGTGAAACAATCGTATGCGGTATCATCGTGTTTTTCGGAACGGTTTGCGGCGTTTCGCTCCAGAATCCGAGCGGCGAGGTCGGCAGTACCGGAATCGCCAACCGCAGCAGCACGATGCACCAGAGCCAATACCGCCAATTCGGCCTGAGCCTGTCGCCGAGTACGAAAATCAGGAGCGAAACAACCGCCGCCAAAACCGCCGATTGCCAAAGCGTCGTTACGAGAATGAATAACATGAGCGTATGCCGTTAGCGGCGGGGCTTACCCCGCGTTTGTGATGTGTAATGTCGATGAATGAGTTTTTACTTTTCCCCGTTCCGCAAGCTTCGCGTGCGGCTCTTTGTGGGGTTAATCGTCCGGTAATTCTTCGAGCAGACGTCGCAGTTTTTTGATCTGCTCCGGCGTCAAATCGCCTTCCTGCACGAACTGGACCAAAAGCTCGGACGTGTTCCCGGCGAAGACCG
>JAVBTU010000224.1:0-2992 GCA_031556015.1 Thermoguttaceae bacterium | reverse complement strand
TTGGCCAACATGGCGTTGGACAAAGTCCGCAATGCGACCGGCAAAAAAGAAATTTCATCCAAGGACGTGATCGAATTGATCGCTGAAGAGTTCGAGGCGATTCAAATCAGCGTCTGGCTCGAATCCGGCGTCGAAAAACCGGACGTCGCCGTTTCGCTCTTCACGAAGTTCGACCCGGTCGAATTGGAAAGTTTTTTGAAATTCGTTCCCCAATGGCTCTACAAAAAGGTGAAGCAGGATTCGGAGGGAACTCTTTACAAGTTTTCCCAGGACGGCAAGGACATGTACATCGGCTACACGAAACTGGCCGATCGCGGGGACTACGTGATCGCGGCCTGTGAGAAGCAAAGCCGAGTCGATCAGCAACTCGAGTTCGCCAAATCGGGCGAGTTCCTCAACACCGCTCTTGTGTCGGACGGAGCCTTCAAAAAGGTGGAAATTACGCCGACGTTCTTTGATAAGGCCAGGGAAAATATTCTTGAGCAAATCAAAGCGAAAACGAACAAGGATCCGAACGCGGAAAATGTCGTCAAAATCCTGGAAAATCTCGAAAGCCTGAAATATGAAGTCGCGGACGATTCCGAAACGACCTCGGGCAAACTCTCCGTAACGATGAAAAACGACGACGATGCGAAGAATCTTCAGGAAATCGCCGAAGGCCTCATCGCCTCGGCGAAGATGTTGGCTATGTTTAGCGCGGATATCGACGAAAACGGTAAAAAACTGATCTCGCTGGTGTCGCAGATTAAGATTCAGCAGGATGGGCAGACCGCTTCGGCGACGATCCGATGCAACGCTCCGGAAATCGAAAGTCTGATCAAGGAAATCCTCGCCAAGGCGACGGAAGAGCTGAAGAAATAACCAGTTTCAAAGAGCCGGGGAGGAAGGCGGTACTCCGCCGTAATCCCCGGGTGAATCTAGCGCCGGATCGTATGACAAACGACTTTGTCGGGATGCTTTTCGAAATACCGTTGGTGATATTCCTCGGCGGGATAAAACGGCTGAACCGGGCATAGGTGCGTGACGATCGGCGATGAAAAACGACGTTCCGCATCGATTTGTCGCATCACGGCCCGGGCGGTTTGCTCCTGTTGAGGTGTGTGACAAAAAACGATCGAACGATACTGCGTTCCGACGTCGACTCCCTGCCGGTTCGGCGTCGTGGGATCGTGGAGACTCCAAAAGAGGTCCAGTAATTCCTCATAGGAAACGACCGCCGGATCGAAACGAATCTGCACCACTTCCGCATGTCCGGTCCGATCGGAGCAGACTTCTTCATAAGACGGATTCGGAACGCACCCCCCCATGTAACCGCAAATCACGTTCAACACGCCGCGCCGCTGCCGAAACAGATGCTCGACGCCCCAAAAACAGCCCCCGCCAAATGTTGCAAGTTCCATCTGAGTCGTTTTCGTTAGCGGCGGGGCTTGCCCCGCGTTGAAGCGATATGTATTACACCGGTTAATACGTCCTGGGCGAAACTTTCCCCTGGACCCGGGACGGCAGGCCCTGGATTCGCAGAAATCCGGTCGCGTCGGTTTGGTTGTACGCTCCGCCCCCTTCCATGGTCGCGATTCCTTCGTCGTAGAGCGAATTCGGACTCTTGCGACCGGCGATCAGGATGTTCCCCTTGTAAAGGTTCAACTCGACTTCGCCGCTGACCGGCTTTTGCGCGGTTTGGATGAACGACTGGAGCGCGTCCATCTTCGCGTGATACCAGAAACCGTAATACACCATTTCCGCGACTTCCGGCGCGAGCCGGTCGCGAAGGTGCATTAAATCGCGATCCAACGTCAGTTGTTCCACGTAACGATGCGCGTCGTACAAAATCGTCATTCCCGGCGATTCGTACACGCCGCGGCTCTTCATTCCGACGAAACGGTTTTCCACCATGTCAATCAGCCCGATCCCGTTGCGACCGCCGATGTCGTTGAGCATCTTTACTATCCCGAACGCCGAGAGCTTTTGCCCGTTTACGGAAACGTGAACGCCGGACTCGAATCCGATCACGACCCGTTCGACCTTGTCCGGGGCGTCTTGCGGACGAACGCACATCCCGAACTCGACGGAATCGATGCCGCACACGTCCATCTTTTCCAATATCCCCGCTTCGTAACTGATGTGAAGGCAGTTTTCGTCGCTGCTGTACGGTTTGGCGAGCGACGCTTTGACCGGGATGTTTCGCTGTTGGCAGTACTGGATCATTTCCGTACGACCGGGAAACTGTTGTCGAAACGCTTCCAATCGCCAAGGGGCGATGATTTCGACGTCCGGATCGAGTGCCTCGGCGGCAAGCTGGAACCGGCATTGATCGTTTCCTTTTCCGGTCGCGCCGTGCGCAAACGCCGTCGCGCCGACTTCCCGGGCAACCTGCAAACACGCTTTGGAAATCAGCGGTCTGGCGATGGAGGTCCCGAGCAGATAAACTGCTTCGTATTTCGCCTGCCACTGCAGTACGGGAAACGCGAAATCGCGGCACAATTCTTCTTGAACGTCGACGATGCGGGCGGAGTTGGCGCCGATGTTTTCCGCTTTGCTCAAAATCGCTTTCCGATCCTCGCACGGCTGTCCCAGATCGACGTAAACGGCGTGGACCTCGTACCCTTGATCCATCAACCAACCCAGCAGCACCGAAGTATCCAACCCGCCCGAATACGCTAAAACACAACTTTTCATGAATGTTCTCAAAAGAAAGTGAGAGGACCCGGATCATTTCCCGGCAAATACAATGAAACTCAAACACACAAATCCTACCAAAATTCCCGAATCAAACAAGGAAATCCGCAATACAAGTTGACAAATCCCCCCTCAAATGTAAAAACATCATACTATATGCTCCCTTTTCCCCTTTTCCCCTTTTCCCCTTTTCCCCTTTTCCCCTTTTCCCCGTTTCCCCTTTTCCCCTATTCCCCGTTTCCCCTTTTGCCCTTTTCCCCATTTACCCTATTCCCCGTATCCCATAATAATCCAAAAAATGTAAGCTAGAAAGAGA
>JAVBTU010000234.1:0-4539 GCA_031556015.1 Thermoguttaceae bacterium | reverse complement strand
AGCGTCGAGGGGACCGGCGTTCACAAGGACGACGAGCTGATGGACGCGGTGTACAACTGGGACATGAAAATCAAGCTCGGCAAAGTCGACCTCATTTTCAAACCGGGCGGCGACCGCACGAAATTCATCGGCGACAAAGGCTGGGTCCAGGTCCGCCGCGGCGGTATCGAAGCGAGCGATCCGGAAATTCTGAAAACGAAACTCGATGAGGACAAACCGATTCTCCAGCGCAGCGATAATCATTACGATGATTTCGTGCAGGCGGTGAAGCATCATCGCCCGGCCGTTTCGCCGCTGTTCGACGCGGTCCGCAGCGACAACATCAGCCAGCTTTGCGACATCGCGGTCCGGACGAAGGAAAAAATCGTCTGGGACCCGACGAAAATGGAGTTCCTGACCGCTTCCGCAGACGCGAAGAAAATGTTCTCCCGCCCGATGCGCAGCCCCTGGACGCTGTAGAATTCCAATTTCAGGCTATCGTCAGAAATTCGTCGGCCAGTATTGTCATTCAACGCCGTTAAGCTTTTTTTTGGAGTGTGGACGCCTCGCCCGCACCTGGTCTTTCGCCTCCCTCGCGAAGCGGAAGTAAGCCCGGCAAACGGTCCCCGACTTCCCACTGGCGGGCGAGGCGCCCGCACTCCAAGGGAAAATCACTTAACGGCGTTGATTGTCATTCTGAGTGAAGCGTACTCGCGGAGCGAAGAATCTGGTGTATCCCGCCAACACGCATGGCAAAGCGGGCACCGCTTGAAACCAGATTCTTCGGGGTACCTCAAGAATGACAGGGGTGATGCATCCATCGAAACCTGGCACTTGTTTTCTGGCGAAAGCCACAATACCAGCCCCAGGCTCTCGCCAAAAAACTTTGCATCCCTCTCCTTCGGACCACCGGAGGAGAGAGGGCCGCGTTTTGGGCAAAAGCCAAAAATCAAAAATTCCCATCCATGTTCCGTATTTTTTTCATCACTTTCACTCTTTCTTTGCTTTACGTTTCACCCACCGTGGCACAGGAGCGGGAGATTCTCCCGGTCGACGATTCGGAGTCGATCCGGGAAATGATGAACGACAAGGAATTCCAGAAATTTCTCAAGAAAAACGAACAGGCTTTTCCTTCGCCCGTCATGCAACAGGAAGACGGAGTTCAACGGACCGAATCGAAAGAAGACGAGGACCGATATCGGCAACTCCGTCACTATCAGCGCGTCGTTAACCGTCGCAATCGGAACACGGTCGGGTACAAACGCTGGGAGTACGATTTGTATTCTCCGCGATCACCGCTGACACCGGATTTCCGGCAGCTTCGTACGCCGGCAAGCGTCGGAATCAGGGTCGACATGCGACCGGGAAAGATCCGTGAAACCGATCGGGAATTCGATTGCGCGATTGAAGGGGACGGTTTTTTTTGCGTGAGCGATCCTGAAACCGCTCGAATTCTTGTAACTCGCTGTGGAAGTTTCGAACGAGATTCGCAAGGGTTTCTCGCGCTGATTCAAGGGGAACGGGCGTTCCGACTGACCCCGGAGATTCCGATTCCTTCGGATTACCGTTCGCTCCAGGTTTCCGAGGACGGAACGGTCCAGCTCGCGACCGAAAACGATCCGACGCCGCAAACGGTCGGTAAGATCGAATTGCTCTACTTTGCGAATCCCCAACGCCTATTACCGGTGGACGACCGCTGTTTTATCCCCACATCTCTTTCCGGCCCGGCGAAAAACCGTGCCCTTGGGGAAAAGAGACCTGGAAAAATCAAGCAATTCGCTCTGGAGCAATCGAATGTCGTTGTCAGTAGTCGGTAGTCGGGATATTTTCTCCTTGATTTGTTATTTGTATCGCTCGTTGGCCCCCCTGTCGGTTTGGCGGACTCAAGGTACAATACACGACTCTTTTCGTAGGAATTGCATCGATATTCACTTTACTTTCAGCATTGGAGAATTAGCGTGGGAACGAAGAAGACCGGAAAAGGACGGCGTAAACTCGGACGTAAAAAACGGCGAATGCGATCGAAAATCCGACATCGCAAGGACTAATACAGTTGCCGATGCCGGCCCATGTCCGCGTTTCCCCAGTTTCAGAAAGAGCTTAACCGTTGCATGATCGCGGACCGTCAACGGTTGCGATCGCTCTTCAACGCACAAAAACGGGATCTTCTCGACGCGGAACTCGAAAAATCGAAGGACCGCGCCGCGGCACGTCGTAAAATCGTTCCGGCTCTCCCTTACGATCCGGAACTGCCGATCGTTCAGCGCAAAGACGAAATCGCCAAGTTGATCCGGGATCATCAGGTTGTCGTCGTTTGCGGCGAAACCGGTTCGGGCAAGTCGACGCAACTGCCGAAAATCTGTCTCGAACTCGGTCGCGGCGTCTACGGGACGATCGGACACACACAGCCCCGGCGAATCGCGGCCCGCTCCGTCGCGGCCCGAATCGCCGAAGAACTCAAAAGTCCGCTCGGTCAAGCGGTCGGATACAAGGTCCGTTTCGCTGAAGAGGCGACACAAAACACGTTGGTCAAACTCATGACCGACGGAATTCTCCTGGCCGAGTCGCAAAACGACCGATTCTTCGACCAGTATGACACCATCATCATCGACGAAGCGCACGAGCGGTCGCTGAACATCGACTTCCTGCTCGGCATGATGCGACGTCTTCTTCCGAAGCGTCGCGATCTGAAGCTTATCATCACCTCCGCGACGATCGACGCCAAACGATTCGCCGACCACTTCGGAACCGCGAGCGCCCCCGCCCCGATCGTCGAAGTGTCCGGACGAGCGTATCCGATTGAAATTCGATACAGGCCGCTCGACGAAGCCGAACCGGAGTACGAGGACGCCGAAATCGACGAAGAGACGCATCTTCTCAACGCCGTCGACGAATTGGCCCGGATCGATCGCGGCGATATTCTCATTTTCATGCCGACGGAGCGGGATATTTTCGAAACGGCCAAGCTGCTGCGACACCACAAGATTCCCGGCGACGATTCCGTGCGAAAAACGGAAATCCTGCCTCTGTACGCCCGGCTCACTGTCGCCGAACAGCTCAAGGTGTTCAAGCCGCACACGTACCGCCGGATCGTGATCGCGACGAACGTCGCGGAGTCGTCGCTCACCGTGCCGGGAATTCGGTACGTGATCGACCCCGGAACCGCCCGAATCAGCCGGTATTCCGCTCGAACCAAAACGCAACGGCTCCCGATCGAACCGATTTCCCGGGCCTCCGCCGATCAACGGGCCGGTCGCTGCGGTCGCGTCGGGCCGGGAATCTGCATTCGGCTGTTCAGCCAGGAAGATTTTGAATCGCGCGACCGATACACGACGCCGGAAATCCAGCGGACGAATCTTGCGTCGGTGATCCTGCAAACGAAATCGATGAAGCTCGGAGCGATTGAGTCGTTTCCGTTTCTCGATCCGCCGCGATCTTCGTCGATTCAGGACGGATACAAAACGCTGTTCGAACTCGGCGCGATCGATACGAATCAGGATTTAACGCAACTCGGCTGGAAATTGAGCAAGCTCCCGGTCGATCCGCGAATCGCCCGAATGATTCTCGCTGCGGAAAAAGAAGGCTGTTTGCGGGAGATCCTGATTATCGGCTCGGTCTTGGAAATCCAGGATCCCCGGGAACGTCCGCACGAAAAACAGGAGAAAGCGGACGCCGCGCACGTTCCGTTTCTCGATCCGCGGTCCGATTTTCTCGGCTATTTGAAAATGTGGGACTTTTTCCACGGTCTGAAAGAAAACCTCTCGCAAAGCAAGCTCCGCAAGGCGTGCGTGCAGAATTTTCTGTCGTACAACCGGATGAAAGAGTGGTCGGACATTCACGTCCAGTTGATGCAGATCGTCCGGGACGCGAAACTTCGGATGCAGCCGCGTAAGGACGAGTACAACGCGATTCACCGCAGCATTTTGACCGGATTTCTGTCCGGAATCGCGAACCGGACGGAGCGATTCGAGTACACCGTCGCCGGAGGAACCGGGCAAGGCAAGTTCTACCTCTGGCCCGGCAGTGGATTACAAAAAGTTAGCCGCCCCGCCTGCGGGGCGCCGGATTCAAAGCCCGTCGCGGGCGACGGGGCTAACGGGGGGGACGGGGGAAAAAAAAACCTGCCGAAATGGGTCGTTTCGGCCGAGAAACTTGAAACGACGCGCAAATATCTCCGCTGCGCCGCGCAGATCGAAGCCGATTGGATCGAACCGCTCGCGGCCCATTTGATTACCAAAGCGTATTTCGAACCGCATTGGAATCCCGAGACCGGATACGTTCACGCCTACGAAAAGGTGTCACTGTTCGGATTGACGATCGTTCCGAAGCGTCGCGTCAATTTCGGCTCCGTCGATCCGAAGAAAGCCCGGGACATTTTCATCCAGAATGCACTGGTCGACGAAGAGCTTGACACCCAATGCGACTTTTTCGCTTACAACCGGCTCATGATCGAAGAAGCGGAGAGTTTGCAGGACAAGCTGCGCAAATACGGGCTGATCCGACCGTCCTGGGCGAAATACGATTTTTATCAAGCGCGGATTCCGGAGCAGGTGTACGACC
>JAVBTU010000296.1:0-5210 GCA_031556015.1 Thermoguttaceae bacterium | reverse complement strand
TTTCCGTTCGCGGTCACGAAACGCATGCTGCAATCGATCAATTCGGCGGGGCATCCGTTCGTATTTTACCTGCATCCGTGGGAAGTCGATCCGGAACAGCCTCGAATTCCCGGCGCCTCGCTGAAAAGCCGGTTTCGACATTACCTGAACCTCAAGCGAACCACGTCTCGTTTGCACCGGCTCGTCCGCGCCTTTTCCTTCGCCCCGATGGAAGAAGTCCTTGGAAATTGGACGGAAAATGAAACTTGAATTTGAAGAGCGTGGAGCGTAAGATGGGGTAGGAAATGAGAAATAAGAAATAAGAAATAAGAAATAAGAAATATCAAATGGAAAAAGGGAAATGAAACGCCCTCGCAATCTGTCCTCTTTCCTCTGTCCTCTGTCCTCTGTCCTCTGTCCTCTGACTACTGACTACTGACTACTTCAATTAACAATCAAAATGTCTTTGCCTTATTTTCAACAGTTGTTTGCCGAACGGATCGGTGGTGCGAATTATGGTCAGGGGACCGAGATTTATAAGTTCGAAAAGATCAAACGAGCCAAACGAAAAGCGCTCGCCGACTTTCCGGACCGTCCGTTGCTGGACTTCGGGATCGGAGAAAACGATTCCATGGCCGACCCGGCCGTGCGACATGCGTTGACGCATGAAGCGGGTTTGCTCGTCAACCGCGGTTACGCCGACAACGGTTGCCTGGAATTCAAGGAAGCCGCCGCCCGATTCATGCAGCGACGGTTCGGCGTGACGCTTGACCCGACGACGGAAATCAACCACTGCATCGGCTCGAAGTCGGCGTTGGCGATCCTGCCGAAACTGTTCATCAATCCCGGCGATGTCGCGCTAATGACCGTACCCGGCTATCCCGTCGCGGGGACCCATACGAAATATCTCGGAGGAACCGTTTATCCTCTTCCACTGAACGCTGAAAACCATTTTTACCCGGACCTGGACGGAATTCCGGATGATGTGAAGCAAAAAGCGAAGCTGCTCGTCATTAATTACCCGAACAGCCCGACCGGTCAGGTCGCAACGGTCGAGTTTTACGCCAAAGTCGTCGAGTTCGCGAAAAAGCACAACCTCGTCGTGGTCCAGGACGCGGCCCATTTGCCGTTCCATTTCCGGGGGGAGCCGCTCAGTTTTCTTTCCGTGCCCGGCGCAAAGGATGTGGGAATTGAAGTCCATTCGCTTTCCAAAGGCTGGGATATGATCGGTTGGCGCATCGGCTGGGTTTGCGGACATCCGCTGCTCGTCCGCGCGTTTGCCGACGTGAAGGACAACACGGACAGCGGCCAGTTCCTCGCGATTCAAAAGGCGGCAGTCGTCGCTTTGGACAACGACGAAATCCTGAATGAAACGCGACGCAAATACCATCGACGGCTGCGCAAGCTGGTCGAAACGCTTCGCGAACTCGGCTTTCAGTGCGAGATGCCGGGCGGAACGTATTTCCTTTACGCCAAAGCGCCGATCGGAGTGGAAAACGGTCCGAAGTTTCAAAACGCCGAGGAAGTGTGCCAGTTCCTGATTACGCAACATTCGATCTGTACGGTTCCGTGGGACGACGCGGGGGCTTTCCTGCGGTTCTCCGTGACCTATCAAGCGGAAACGGAAACCGCCGAGGACGAACTGATGTTCGATCTGGTTGAGCGTGTCAAGGAAATCGACTTCATTTTCTGATTCAACCGCAATATGAGGAAACGCGGAGAATCCGCGATTCGGTAATGATTCCGTCGAGTGGGACGTCGTGTGGTTCGGTCGGGATTCGGTCGAGAATTTGACACTCGAACGCCAAAGCGAACTTCGGGATCGGCGTTTCCCGCTGTGAATCGAAACGCGCGAGGAACCGATCGTAATAGCCCGCCCCGCGACCGAGTCGGCCGCCGCCGGAGTCGAAAGCGAGGCCCGGAGTAAGAATCAACCCGAGTTCGTCCGGGAGAACCCGTCTCAGCGCATCGGCTTTCAAGTCCGGATGCGGTTCCAGGATCCCGAGCGTTTGGGGAACCAGCTCGGCCAGCGATTCCAAGCGAAACAGCTCGATTTCCCCCTCATGGCAATAGGGAACGGCAAGCAGGCTCTTGGACCGCTCCGTGAAAAAGTGTTCTTCAAAAAACCGGGTCGTCTGCACTTCGGTCGATAAATTCGCGAAAACGACGATCAACTTTTCAGCGCAGACAGCGTCTTGAAATTCCGAAAGCCGAGCGAGATTTCGCCAAATGGAATCGCTCTTTTGCTCCCGATCCTTGTGATTCCGGAGCGTTTGCTTCATCGACAGGCGAAGTTCGGATTTCGTGAAAGACATGGAACGGAAGGATTGCGAAAGAAAGGTAGATTAGTCAAAGAGAATCTGATCTCATCTTCCTCACGATTTTACCGGAATTGGCGCCGCATTTCAATAAATTGGCCGGTCCGGTTCCGGCAGGTCGATGGAGTTGGAGTGCGGGCAAGACGCCCACGTTCCATGACGAGCCTCCGCTCCTTTGTTTCCCATGAACGAATCGCTGCAAAAAATTCTGGAAATCGACTCGCGACACAACGATCTTTTGGATCGCTTGGACGACCTGGACGCGAAAATTCTTTCCGTTCTCGAGGAATGGACGAACCGAATCTCCGTCGAGCCGACCGCCGGTTCGCCGACGCCCACCGTTGAAACGGTTGCGACGTAATTGGGGAGGCGACAGTCGACAGAAAACAGACAACGCAGGAACGGGGGTGATTTTCCATCCCCAACTTTCCACTATCATCTATCGTGACGCATTTGGCTTGGCATTGCGTTTCCGGAATACACAGGCAGGAAGCCGGTAATCCAAGTTTTTTGCCCATTCCTGTCGTCTGTCCTCTTTTTTTTATGCACGCTTGGACCAGCACTTGGGTCTCGCTCGTGTCGATGTTGCTCTACACGGTGTCCAACGCTTCGCTGAGACACTTGGAGAATCTGCACGCCCCGATCGATTGGTGTATTGCGGTCAAAGAAGCGATCGCAGTCGTCGTTCTGGCCCCTTGGATTCTCTTTCGGCTCAGTCATGGGAGATATCGGTTTCAATCGAAAAGCCTGTTTCTTCTCCTCATCGTCGCGTCGTTGATTTGCGAAGTGATCGGGTCGCAAAACCAGCTCTTATCCTACGCGTTTGTCGGTCTGGTCGTTGCCGTACCGGCGTTGCAATCGAGCCAGTTGATCTCGACCGCCCTGATCGGCAGTCGCGTCCTCGGCGACAAAATCACCCGCTCGAAATGGGTCGCGATGGGATTGTTGTTGTGCGCCGTTTTTCTGCTCAGTTACGGAAAATCCGCGAGTCCTTCCGAAAACACGGCTTTCGGGTCCGGTACGTTCGTTTCGCTCAAAGGAATCGGCGCGGCCGTTCTCGCGGGGATCGCTTACTCCATTTACTTCAACGCGCTGCGCTATTTGCTTCGGAAAAACCGCAGCCATTCGCTCGGGGCGTGGGAGACGATCAAGGTGTACGATTGGATCGGACATGATTTTGCGGCGTTTCAGCAGGCCCCTCCTACCAATGTCCAGGGAGAAAAGGTCGTCGTAAAACGGATCTATTCGCCGTTTCCGATCACGTTGCTCATGATTACCGTAACAGGCGTCGGCACGCTCTATTTCGGGGCGTCGATCACGATCACCCGCGGATTGCACGGATTCATCGACGTTCCGCCGGAGTGTTGGCCCTGGATTCTTGTCGCAGGATTGTCGAACGTGACCGGTTTCTTTTTCCAGGTCCAGGGATTGGTCCTGGCAAGTGCGGCAAAGGTTTCGCTCATCGCGGCGTTTCAGATCGTGATCTTCGCGTTTCTCGGAATCCTTTTTTTCGGGGAATCGATGAACCCGTTCATCGCCGTCGGCGTCGTCCTCGCGATCATCGGCGTTCTTTTTTCTTCGCAGGATGCGGAGTAGAGTCGAGCTTGGCTCGGTATTGCGTTAATCAAAACCCACCGTTGGCGCCGGGGCTTGCCCCGGGTTGGGCTGCATGCACGGTTTCATTCGGGAACGTTCGGTTGGACGCATCGAAACGCGGGGCAAAACCACGCCGCAAACGGGAAATGCCAAGCCGAAAGCATCGAAAGTCACAAAATTCAAGAAGCGATCAAAGCACGCTGAGCCGCCCGTACCCTACTTTCAAGGCGTGCCAACTCCGGACCGGCGGAAGAAGACGCGGCCGTCCCGGTAAAAGAGGTTTTGCCCTTCGTTGACGTTCATCAAGGTTCCCAGCGGTTGACCGGCATTCGCTCGCACGAAGACCGGTGAACCCGGATTACCCCAGTTGGCAAACGTGAAATCCGGAGTCTGGGAAGATTTCGACGGCGAAGAAACCGCGACAGGCTCAAATAAATGTGAAACTTGCGGAAACGGGAGCGAAGGGACGTATTGTCGATCGGATGGAAAAGGAGTATTCGTTTGATCGACGACCAACTCCCGATTCGCGACGGAATACAGGCTGATAAACGTGGGAGAAGAAGAGTTCGAGATCCCGATGGTCGCACCGGCGTGTTGTGGAAGCAGGGTCAGCGTTTTTTGCGACAGATTCGTTTCGCCGAAGGAGGATAGGAGCGAACTCAAATCGGTTCCCAACGGTAAGGAAGTGAAGGAATCCTCCTTTCCTTTCGTCAGGAAAAAGGAATACCCCTCATGCAGTTGCGTCATTGCAGCCGTATTATCGGCGATCTTCTTGACCCGGGACTGAATCACGACCTGGACGATCTGGTTCCTCACGAATGAGATCGCGGGAATCAACAGAAAAAGGAACATGATTCCGAGACAGCAGAGCGTAATCGCGTCGGAGGATTTCCAACGCCCCAACCGAAAATGACCTCGCGACTCCGAATAAACCCGGGGAATCTTGCGCCGCTGCGCATCGACCGGGTCCGAAACGGTTGGAGTCGCCGAGGTTTCCGAAACGGCAACCGGGATCGGTGGTCCCGTGAGTACGGATTGCTCCTGCTCCCCCAAACCGGAATCGATCCGATCCCAAAGGTTGCGGCAGGTTCGCCCCGCTAGTCCTTTGGGCGGCCGAATAACATCGTCGCTCCACTGGGAATACGCGGTGAGCGGTCGTAGTTCTTTTCGAAGAGCCGCAAGCTCGACGCGGTCCGATTCGTTCCGCTCGAGCTCTCGACGAACTTCCCGGGTCTCGTCTTCTTCGAGAGCCCCGAGTAAATATCCCAAAAGGGTTTCGCGACGTGTTTCGTCCATTGGACTGACTTGTTTTTTACT
>JAVBTU010000547.1:0-7770 GCA_031556015.1 Thermoguttaceae bacterium | reverse complement strand
CGCTCGTTTACCTGCTCCGCGGCGTCGAAATCACGACGATGCTCCTTGCGACCGGGTATTCTTTTTGTACGGTGCAACTGATTCTGCTTTTGGCGATCGTTTTTTTCGCCGGGGCCGATTCCTGGATTTCCGCGATGCTCCGGTTCGTCGCGTTTCTCGCCTGCGGCGGCGGACTGCTCGGGTTTTCCATGATGGTGCTTTATTCTCTGGTTCTGACCGGGCAGTATGCCGCGAATTTTCCGACGTTTTGTTTTGTGTGCCTCTCGCAATTCCTGCTGCTCCCAATTTTGCTCTTTTTTCTGGCGAGCAGCCAATTCGCGCCGGTCGAAGCGAATCGGATGTGGGCGTTTCGCGTTGCGGCAACCGCGATTCTGATCCCCTCGTTCCTGATTTGTTTGTTTTTGACGATGTCGAATTCCTCAATCCCCGGCGATTGGGAAAGAACTTTCCAACAGTGGATTGTTTTCGCTTTCTATCCGTTCGTGTTCTTCTGTTTTCTCGCGATGCATGAACGGGAACGGTACGGTTTTCGAATGCGTCGCAATATCCCGCGGTCTTTTCTCGGGCGACTGATCGCGTTTCCGTTTTACACCGGCGATTACAACGCCCTGGTGTGGTTGACCTGCTGGATC
Organism: Thermoguttaceae bacterium; assembly: GCA_031556015.1. Lineage (GTDB taxonomy): Bacteria > Planctomycetota > Planctomycetia > Pirellulales > Thermoguttaceae > JAVBSX01. The sequence goes on along the minus strand of JAVBTU010000547.1, from coordinate 7,138 downwards.
GTGCCGGTGATCGTCGCCGTTCCGATTTGTGAAACGGCGATCCCGGCTTATTACAATTACAGGAGTCTCCGACAGCTTTCCCCCTGCTTCGCCGCCGCTTTGCTCACTTACGCTTACGTTTCGTTCACGCTGTATCTGTGGTCGAAATTTCTGTACCGCCGCGTCGCCAAAGCATGGATCGGGGCGATCACGTTCACGTTGCTCGTTTCCGCGTTCATCAGCAATTACACGATCATTTTCCTGACGGCCGGCGATATTTTCCTGTCGCACTACCTCAGCCCGTTTTTCCTGTTCGTGCCGGATTACCTTTGCTTTATGGACGTGAACTACTACGACCCCGAGTGGACGGTTCAGCTCTATTTTTCACTCAGCGTTTTCGTACTCTTTTGCGGCGTCAACCTCCGTGAAACCGTGCGCATGTTCCGAGCCTTCCGCCGCTGGGACGGGGAAACGACCACGCCGGAATCGGGGTGAAGAAAAGCGGGAAGAAGAGGTTTGATCGATGTGTCTTGAACGGTTAAAAAGCAGTGTAAAAAAGACCGATTCTTGACGGTGTGGAGTATAATACCGGAATCGCAGGCCTTGGATTTCAGTATCCTCATTCCCGTTCGCGTTTTTCTCCGGTGATCGAGCGACCGGAGTTGGAGGTGTGCGAAAATTGTGGACGCGGGCGAATCGGGACCTCCGGCATTTTTTCCTGCTCCGCGGGAACGGTTGCTTTGGGCGGCTTCGGGGTGTGCGGCGGGCGCGGAGCGACGTGGGCGGCCGTACCGACCGGGCTTGAATATGGAGAAGATGCGAGCGCCGCCGCATGGGAGATTCCGACGTCGTTTCCGAAATAGACCCGACGGGCCTCTTCGTTGGAAAGCACTTCCGCCGGCGTTCCGTGGCACAGGACGCTTCCCGATTGAATCACGTAACTGCGATGCGTGATTTGCAGCGTTTCCCGAACCTGGTGGTCCGTGATCAGGATCGAAATATCCTCCTCGGAAAGCTGCTTGATGATCTGCTGGATGCTCGCGACGGTAATCGGATCGATGTTCGCGAACGGCTCGTCGAGTAGGATGATTTTCGGATCGGAAACGAGCGCCCGGGCGATCTCCAAACGGCGCCGCTCGCCGCCGGACAAACCGCCGGACTGTCCGCCGCTGCCCGCCATGTTCTTGCGGATGTGCGTCAATTTGAATTTCTCGAGCAGTTCGTCGCATTTTTTATGTCGCGTCTTGTAATCGATTCCGAGAAGTTCCATCACCGCGAGCAGATTATCCTGCACGGTCAAACTGGAAAAGACGCTTTTATCCTGCGGCAAATATCCCATCCCCCCTTCCCGGGCGCGGCGGAACATCGGCCAATTCGTAACGTCTTTCCCGTTGAGGAACACGACGCCTCCGTTGGTGTCGATCATGCCGCAGGTCATCCGGAAACTGGTCGTCTTCCCCGCTCCGTTGGGACCGAGCAGCCCGACGATTTCGCCCCGGTTGACGTAAAAGCTGACACCATCGACGACGCGGCGTTGACCGTAAATCTTGATCAGCCCGTCCACCTTCAGGATCAGCGGCGGTACATAAACGGACGGCGAGGGATCGACTCGATGCCGCAAGGACGATTCCGGCTTGTCGCGAGGCTCCTTCTTCGGAATCGGCAATATCTCCGAAGGGGTCGCGGAAAATTTGTACGGCTGGGGCATGTTTACACAAATTATGAATTACGAATTATAAACAGAGCGGGAAGCGTAAGCGAGCGTCTTCAGCAGGAGGAAATTTTTTCCAAGTTCGTCGTGCAGGGTTTGTTTTCGTAGAGCCAGCTTTTGACGAAGGGGCGGTCGCACAGGTTCACGTCTTCGGCTTCGAGGAACCGTTGGAAATCGGTACAGCCGCGTCCGACGACCAGCACGCAATCGTCCGGTTCGGCGTTGGACAAAGCCCAGTGGATCGCTTCGGGCCGCGTCGGGATCACCTGCACGTGATGCCCCGGCAGGTCCCGGACGATTTTCTCCGCCGATTCCGGATCGAGTGTTCCTTCCGGCGAGCGGAGTTCGTCGGCGGTGATCACCGAAACGTCGGTCCAGTTTTTAAGCGTTTTGCACAGCGGCCCGAGTGAATTGGAATTCATAATCGTGTTCGGCGAATGCTCGTCGATTCCCAGAACGCAAAACAGACGACCGTTGACGACTTTTCGAAGCGAACGAAGCGAACCGGCGAGCGATTCGGGCGTCGGGGCGGAATCGACGAACACGCCGAACGGTTGTCCGCAGTCGATCCGCTCCAGTCGGCCGGGAACCGATTTGACCCGTTCGATTCCGCGGACGGCGACCCGCAGATCGATCCCGAGTCCGATTCCCAAAGCGGTCGCCGTCAGACAGTTGTACAGATTTTCGTCGCCGATCATTTTCGTACTCAGCGGAACCGTTTCGTTTCCCGCGGTGATCAAAAACGTCTGGTCGCCGGGATTGCTGTCGATGCTCATCCCGGACACTTCGCACGGATTCCGGACGCCGACCGTCAACACCGGATGGTCGATCAGCGGCAAAACCGCGGCGGTGACCCGATCGTCGGCGTTGCAAATCGCGATCCCTTTTTTTCGAAGCGAACGGAACGCGAGCAATTTCGTACGACGATACGATTCGACGGTTCCGTGATAATCGAGATGATTGCGGCGGATGTTCGTTAAACACATCGCGTCGAATTGGATTCCGGCCAAGTGCGACTCGGCGATCGCTTGACTGGAAATTTCGATCACGGCGTGCGAGCAGCCGTTGGCGACCATTCGCATCAGCCAATACGCCAATTCGTCCGGCGGGGGGGTCGATTGCGAACTCGGATAAACCTTTTCGCCGTCGAAAATTCCGAGCGTCCCGATCAGTCCGACCGGACTGCCCGACTCGGCGAGCATTCCGGCGATCAGGTAGGAGGTCGTCGTTTTACCGTACGTTCCGCTTACGCCGATCATCGTGAGCGCTTTGGCCGGATTGCCCCAGAGGGCGTGAATACAAATGCCGTACGCTTCTTCCGGGTACTGTGTGACCAGCAGAGGAACCGGCAGATCGTCGATCACGCGGTCGGCGACGACGACTTTACAGCCGTTTTCGACGGCCTGCCAAACCGCTTGACCGAGTTCGTCGTCGGACCAGCCTTGAACCGTCGAGTCGTCGTCCGGCTCGGCAAAACGGGGGCGAACCGGCGCTATGGCGAAATAGGCGTCTCCCGGTTCAACTTCTTTCGGGCTGTCGGTGCAGGACTCGACGGTCAGATCCGCGGACTTTCCGGAAAAAATAAGATTTACGGACGACTTGAGTAACTGCTTCAGTTGGACGAAATGTCCCATTCTTCCCTGTTTGTGCATTTTGCCTCCTTGCAACACCTTTACGTCGATCATCGACGTTGCGCATTGTTTCAGATTTCGTAATTTGAGTCAAGATCAAAATACGGGTTCGTCAAGCAGAAAATGACCGATGCAAACACAACCCGACCGTCCACCGGCGGGCGAAACGCCTGCGCTCCAAGATGAAAAACTTAAAGGCGTAGAATACCAATAGACGATTGGGAATAAAGTGTATGAGAACATGCGTCAGCGTGCGAGCAAATTCAGTTGGGGAGGCGGGTTCATTCGCTAACTGTGTACTCCCCCGCCGCTCATGGAAAATATCATGAAAAATCTTCCCTTTATTTCGTTCCTCTTCATCTTTCTTTCCGGCAGCCTCTGCGCGGCGGAACAGGCGATTGTTCCGTTTGACAGTCCGGACCCGGTTGCGATCGAATCGCACGACGGCAGCGGGTTTTACGCGTTCGTGACCGGGCCGGGGCTCGTGATTCTGCACAGCGACGACCTGCTTCACTGGAAAAAAATCGGAACGGTTTTCGAAACGCCGGTTCCCGAATGGGCGAAACAGCGGATTCGAGGAGCACGGAATATCTGGGCGCCCGACATCACGTATCACGACGGACTCTATTATCTGTATTATTCCGTTTCGACGTTCGGCGGGCAGCGGTCGCTGATCGGCCTGGTTGTCAACAAGACGCTCGACCCGGTCAATCCCGACTACCGCTGGGAAGATCGTGTTGTCGTGGTCGAATCGGCCCCGCATGAGACGGACTACAACGCGATCGATTCGGCGCTTTTATTCGACGAGAACGGTAAGGCGTACCTGTACTGGGGTTCCTACTGGACCGGCGTGAAAGCGGTCGAAGTCGATCCGAAGACGGGCAAACCGTTGGAATACGAAACGAACCGGGATGACGACTTGAAGATTCCGGCGCATTACACTCACATCGCGACCCGGTCGAAAGAGAGTGATACCACGGCAATCGAAGCTCCGCTGGTCGTCAAACACGGTCCCTATTATTACCTGTTCGTTTCGTGGGACGATTGTTGCTCTTTTGAGCGGAGCAAGTACAAAATCGCGATCGGACGAAGCGATCATCCGCTCGGGCCCTTTCTCGACAAAGACGGACGCTCTTTGGAAACCGGCGGCGGAACGATTTTGATCGAAAGTACCGAGCGATGGAAAGGGACGGGACACAACGGTTTTTTGCACACGAAAGACAACGGCGATTGGTTGATTCTCGCGGCGTATGACGCCAAGGAGCCGAAAAAAGGACGTCTCACCCAAATGCGCCCGCTGCGGTGGACCGAAGACGGCTGGATGAAAATCGGCGCGATCCTTGAAACGCCCTACAAAAATTTCGACCGCAACGCACCGTTGAGCGATCCTCGGGCGGAATAGTGTCAACGAGCGCTGACCCCCGGGCCGGTGATGCGACTGCGGCCGCCGGGGAGCGGGTGGAGTTGGATTTGCGTCGCGATCCGTTCCTTCAGCGCGGCGACGTGAGAAATGATACCAATCGTTTTGCCCGACTCCCGGAGACTCGAAAACGCTTCCAACGCCGTGTGGAGCGTTTCTTCGTCAAGCGTTCCGAATCCTTCGTCGAGAAACAACGACTCGATTCGGACCGTTTTGCTCATGATCTTCGACAGTCCCAAAGCGAGCGCTAAACTGACCAAAAAACTTTCGCCGCCGGAAAGATTTTTGACGGTTCGAACTTCTCCCGCCTGATCCAGATCGTGTACGCTCAACTCCATGGAACCTTTGATTCGCGTCAATAGGTATCGCTTGCTCAACGTTCGCAGTTGGATGTTGGCGTGTGAGATCAACAGGTCGAGCGTCAACCCTTGCGCGAAATCGCGGAAGTTTTTTCCGTCGCTCGAACCGATCAATTCATTCAGGTCCGCGAGGTTGCGATAATCTTTTTCCCGCTCCGCGAGTTCCCGGGTTTTCTCGGCGTGTTGCTCCCGGAGCGCGGCATTGTTTTTGAGTCGTAAATCGATTTCGAGTCGCTCTTGGAGCCGCTCTTTTTTTTCGAATTCGAGTCGCTCTTTTTTCTCCGACAAGATCTCCGGAGAATCGTCCGGTTGCGGAATTTCACGATGCTTCGCGAGTGATTCGTTCCGGTCGGCGAGGAGCCCGTCGAGTCGAATCCGGTCTTGTCGCAATTCGTTTTGCCGATTTTTGTACTGCCGCAGAACCTCGTCCGAAAGTCGTGCGGAAAGATAGTCGGTCTCGCCCGCGAACCCGAGTTCGGTCATCCGCCGCGCGATTTCCGGCTCGGCTTCGCGCAAATCGTTCGATTTTTCCCGCAAGGTTATTTCCAACACGTTTTTCTCCGACTCCAGGACCGCACGATGCTTGTCGGTCCGATTCCAATCGTCGCGAAACCGTTTGAGGCGATCTTGAGCCGTTTGATATTGGCCCTGAAAAAGTTTTTCTTCCCGTTCGCATTCTTTTTCGCCGAACAATTCGGCCCGCTCTTTTCGAATCGCGTCGAACGAATCGGCGTTCGATTTATGTTTCAAGGAAAGTTCAACCGATTCTTCCGCGAGTTTTTCCAACCGTAATCGAGTCGCTTCCCTCCTCTCCCTTCCCTGAACAATCGCGTTTTCGAGAGCGACTTGCGCTCGCTGATTCGACATCCATGTTTCCCGACGAAGAGCGAGCGTGTTCAGGGCTTCCGTGAAATCGTTCCCGACGTTCAAGCCGTATCCGGCAAACTCGCGGCGGATTTCCGTTTCACGAACTTCGAGGTCTTCTTTCTTTGCAGCCCATTCGTCGTCCAAACGAGTGTGTTCCTCGCGAAGCCGTTTTCGTTCGGAATCGATCCGTTCGATTTTTTCCGCGTGCGCGATTTGTGATTCGAGTTCGCGGATTTTCCGTTCTTTTTCCCGAATCGTCCGTTCGTTTTCGTTGGGAGTCGGGAGATTTCCGAACGCAAGCGGATGTTCCAGCGCCCCGCAAAGCGGACAAGGGCAACCGTCGACGAGCGCCGAGCGATGTTCTTCGAGCGATTGGATTCGGGCCAATTCGACTTTCACCGCTTGGAAGTGCGACAATTCTTCCTGGAGATGGTTTTTTTCGCTTTGATAGCGTTCGGCAAGTTCGGCGAAATCGACGTCGGTTTCCTCGAAAATCTCCGATTGCGGAAGCGCGGCGATTTCCTTGCGAATCAGCTCGTTTTTCATTTCGAGGTCCCGGGCGGATTTTGCGACGTTTTTCCCGGCCCCGGCGGTCGTATCCCGTTTCTCCCGAACCGAGTCGACGCGAACCCGCAAACCACTCAATTCGGCTTGCAATTTGGCGTCGGCGGCGTAGGTTTGAAAGTATTCGGCCAAACGCTTGGCATCCTTTTCAGATTGGCTCTGTTGCCGCATTAACGCCGCCTGTTCCGTACTCGCGGTTTTTTGATTGTCGACGACTTTATCCAATGCAAGTCGGAGCGAGCGAATCTCTTTTTCTTTTTCCCGCAACAGTAAATCGAGTTCGCGAACCTTCCGTAAAACCGGTTGGAGCCGAATGTTTTCCTCTTCAAGGTTTTGAAAATCGTTTTCGGCGATTTCCAGAACCGCAAATTTTTCGAGACAGGCGAGTTCCGTTTGTCGAAGTTGTTCCGATTTCAGGGCGAGCGATTCGGTTCCCGAAACGCAAAATTTGCGAAGCTCGACGAGCGTCGCGTATTCCACGGCGAGCGATGCGGCTTTTTCGGCGCGGTCGATTTTCGCGGCGTCTTTTTGAAATTCGTCCTCCCGAAGCCGAAGTTCGCGGGATTGCGATTTCAGGTCCGTGATTTCCGTTTGCAGCTTTTTCAGG
>JAVBTU010000351.1:0-3487 GCA_031556015.1 Thermoguttaceae bacterium | reverse complement strand
GAGCGTGTGTCCGTAATCGGCGCCCTTGTCGATGTATTCGCTCCGGGTCCAGAGAATGCGTCCGTCGTCGGTGATCGACGGCGCCCACTCGGTCAGATTCGCGAACGAAAGCGGCGTCATACCGGTCCCGTCGGTTTTCATCCGGAACAAGACCGACGCCTGCGGACGCCAACAGAGGAATTTCGCCTTGCACCGGGTCGTGATGAAACACAGATCCCCGTCCGGCAGCGGCGTCGGCCAAAGATCGTGGAACGGTCCGTCGGTGATCTGACGCTGCCCCGTTCCGTCCGGGTTCATTTCCCAAATGTGCCAATATTCGCTCCGGGAATCGCGGCGGGAATAATAGATTTTCGACAAATCGAAATTTGGCGTCGCATGTCGAACCATCCCCTGGGCTCGAACCAGTTCGGTCAACGTCGCCTTTTCCGGCGCGTAGACACCCTCGACTTTCGGGATTTCGAGCGTGTAGACCCCGCCGCCGCTTTGCCAGTTTTCGTCGAAATAATCGCTGTAATTATGCGACGGTTCCAACGGGTATCGTTTTTCAAACAGGATTTTATCCAGGGCGTTCCCCAATTCCGGATCGCCCAGAATTTGACGCCGCTTCTCCAGTTTACGTCGCAACACCAAATCCCGATCGTTTAGCCCGAGCTCCTTAGGAGCCGGGTATTCCCCAGTTGTGGAACCGAAAACACCGACACCAACGGCGAGCGGACTGAACAGTACCGGCCGCCCCGCGTTCGGCGTGTAGCGTCCGCCGATTCCGAGGCCGAATTGAATGCCGTGTTCGATATCACCGAGCAGTTCCAGCGGGATTTTGAACTCGAACCGTTTGGCGTCGGAACTCGCGACGGCGTCCAGCGGCTGTTCTTTTACGACTTGTCCGTTCGAGCCGTAGACGCGCCAAAGAATTTTGCCGTCCTCGAAACAAAGGAGTCCGCCGCCGGTTTCCGTCGCGACGACGGCCAGGTGCGTGCTGAGCAACCGGTTGGTCGTGATCGCCCCGTAAAGAAATTCGGCGTCACGCATCGCGCGGACACGGTATTCGACATAAGCACCGGTTTCAAAATCGGCGGGCTTGGCGACCGTTACGGTTCCCCGCGATACGTCATCCCAGATCGGATCATCGAGAATTCCGTCGATCACCGCTGGGCGGTTCCACGGCAACGCCCGTCCCTGGTCGATCCGGACCAGCGACACCACATCGTCGGGAACGTGCTTCGGATGCTTTTTGATCGGGTACGGCGTGTTCGTCAAGCCGGGATCGAGATCGGCATACCCTGCCGTCTTGAGCCAAGCGTATTCCTCGTCGACGATCGACAGTTTGAGGTCTTCGAAAAATTGCTTTTCGTCGACCTGCGTGATTTTCGGCCCGTCGTTCGATTCGTGTTTCTTTTCCTGGAAAGCCGCCAACTCCGATGGGATCGGAGCGGTTTGACCGTAAACTTCCAGTTCGTCGATTCGGGCCGTCTGGTTGACCGCCTTATCGATCGCGATTCGGACGAACCGGGTCTGGACCGGCGCGAACGTGAATTCGGTTCGGACCTGAACGACGGGCGAGTTTTTCGGCGGTCCGACTTCGGTCCACCGGTCCGGTTCCGTTGCGACGAGGATACGGAATTGATCGATTCCACGGTCGGAAAATCGTCGCGTCGAATCGCTCCCAAACGCGAGAGTGTCGATCCAGTAGACGGTTCCCAGATCGATTTCGACCCAGCTCGGCTCACCGGCGCTGATCCAACTCGCGTCATTGCCGAAACGACCGTCGTTGAGATGTTTAATCTGATGAATCTCGTACCCGGCGAGGCACGACGACGCGCTCGCTTGCTTCCCGAACGCAAGGTTCTCGAATCCGCGAGTATCCTTCGGCCAGGTTGTCGGGATGAGCGTATTCTCCCTGACCGCGGTTTCCCCCGGCGCCGGCGGCGGAGCGGGAACAGTGAGATGTCCCCAAGGCAGCGGCTGCTGGGCCGCGACGGTTTCAACAACGAGCAGAACGAAGAATAGAAATGTTGACTTCGACATTTTCTCAAACCGGTTCAAGGATTGGATCGACAGATCAATCCCTTCTTTCTCTACGACAAACGGTTTGAAAAAGCCCTTTTTCACGCTGAGCAAATCGTTGTCATTCTGAACGAAGTGTATTCACGTAGTGAAGAATCTGGCGTATCCGGCCATCACGCACTGCACCACGGACGCTGCCTGAAACCAGATTCTTCGGAGTACAAGAATGACATCGCTTTCGCCGAAACGGGGAGTTTCTCACCGCCTACAGTATACCACATGGCTTCTTCGTTCGCCAGACGATTGGAATTCTCTCCGTGAAACTTTACGATTCACTTGATTGGATCATTTCCAGAAACTCGTCTTCCGAAACGACGCGAACGCCGAGTTGTTTCGCTTTATCGAGTTTGCTTCCCGCTTCGGCGCCGGCGAGGACGAACGACGTTTTGCTCGAAACGCTCGACGTGCATTTCCCGCCGAGCCGTTCAATGAGCTCCTCGATTTCGTGCCGTTTGAATTTTTCCAGCGTCCCGGTCACGACGATAGTGTTAGAGGACAGTGGACAGAGGACAGGGGACAGGGGGGAAGAATTGGGGGAATCGTCGTCAATATCGGAAAACAGATTTCTTTCGTCTGCCGTCTGCCGTCTGTTCTCTTCAATTCTGTTTTCTGTCCTCTGTCCTCTGTCCTCTAACACCGATTCCAGATCGTTGATTAAACGTACCGAATGTTCCTCGTGGAAGAAATCGTACACGCTTTGGGCGATGATCGGGCCGATTTCGTCGATTGCGCTGAGTTGGTCGGCGGTCGCCCGCTTCAAATCGGAAAAGGAACAGAAATTCGCGGCGAGTATTTTGGCGGTTTTGCTCCCGACGTGCCGAATGCTCAATGCGGCGAGAATTTTCGAAAACGGATTCCCTTTGCTTTTTTCGATTTGCGCAATCAATTTCTCGGCGGATTTTTGACCCATCCGTTCCAGATTTTTGACGTCTTCGCTCCGTAGCCGGTACAGATCGGTGAACGACTTGACCAAACCGGAGTCGACCAATTGGTCGATCAGTTTGTCGCCGAGCCCCTGAATGTCCATCGCACCCCGGGACGCGAAAAACCGGACGCGTTCCTTCACTTGGGCGGGGCAAAACGGATTCGTGCAGCGAATGTAGACGCCCCCTTCGTCTTTGGACAGATCCGACCGGCATTCCGGACAATGCGACGGAAAAACGTATTGCGGCAATTCGCTTGTCCGCAGATGCTTTTCGACCCGGACGACGTGCGGGATGATCTTGCCCGCTTTCTCGACGACGACGGTATCACCGACCCGAATGTCTTTGCGTTCGATTTCTTCGGCGTTGTGCAAACTCGCCCGGGACACGGTCGTTCCGGCGATTTCGACCGGCTCCAGTTCCGCGACCGGCGTGATCGTTCCGGTTTTGCCGACCTGGACGCGAATCTCCTTGAGCCGGGTCGTCGCTTCGTATTTTTC
>JAVBTU010000025.1:0-4644 GCA_031556015.1 Thermoguttaceae bacterium | reverse complement strand
AGGCCCGACTGCATCGAAGTGAAATCGGATTCGAAACCATCTTCCTCTTGTTCTGAGGAAAGAGTTTCGGCGAGTGAAAAATCAAGAAGGATAAAACAGGCAAAGTAGGGAACCCCCGCCAAAAGCGAGCGCACCCCCCCGGACTCGACGGAACGTCGACCTTCTTTCCGGTCGGAAATTTGCTCTAACTCGCTGTAATTCCGCAACTTTTGTCGAATAGCTAAGGATGTCGGAAAATAGACCGGGCGAATTATACGAAATGGAACCGCAACGAATCAAGAGCGAAAAAGAGAATCTCGCGAATTGTGGGGGGCGCGGCTTTTTGATCGTTCTCGATTGAGGAGCAGTGGAGAAAATCGCCCCCCTAAATCCCGCTGCCGTTCGATTGACTCCTCTGGAATTTCGCGTAGACTGGGGCGGCGTGGACTTATGGATTATCGCCCAGCGTCCCCAATACTGCGCCCTTTACGACATATCCGGCCCGCAAGCCGTGCGGCTTTTAACCAATGATAACACCACGTACACTGAAAGGATTTCGCGACGATCTTCCGGAGACGATGATGCTCCGGGAAAAAATCATCGACGACGTCCGCGACGTTTTTCGTTCGTTCGGGTTTTGCCCGATCGATACGCCCGCTTTGGAATACCTGGAAATCCTCTCCGGCAAAGGGAGCGAGGAAACGGACAAGCAGCTTTACAAGTTCACCGACCACGGCGGGCGGCAGGTCGGGTTGCGTTTCGATTTGACCGTTCCGTTGGCCCGGTTCACGGCGGAGCATATCGGGGAACTCGGAACGCCGTTCAAGCGGTACCACATCGCCAAAGTCTGGCGGGGGGAAAATACGCAGTCGGGGCGGTATCGCGAATTCATGCAGTGCGATTTCGATACGATCGGAACCGATTCGATCGCGTCGGACATCGAAACGGGGCTCGTGATGTACGATATTCTTCGAAAAATCCTCGGCTCCGGTTTCAAAATTCGGATCAACAATCGAAAGGTCCTCAGCGGGCTGCTCGAAAAACTCGACTTGGCGGACAAAGCGACCGCGATGCTTCGTTGTTTGGACAAACTCGGCAAGATCGGACGGGACAAAGTCGCGGAGGAAATGGTTCAATTCGCCGCCGCGACGCCCCGGCAGGCCGACGCCGTACTGGAATTGGCGGAATTGGCCGGTTCGAACGAAGAGATCCTCGAATCGCTCAAACCGATGCTCGTCGGCAACGCGACCGGGGAAGACGGAATCGAAAAATTGAACACGTTTCTTTCCGCGACCGGGGCCGTGGGAATTCCGAAAGACCGGATCGTCCTGGATGTGTCCATCGCCCGCGGTTTGGACTACTATACGGGAACGATCTACGAAACGTTTTTAGACGACCTGCCGCAGATCGGGAGCGTGTGCAGCGGCGGACGGTACGACAATCTCGCGGAGCTTTATACGAAACAAAAACTGCCCGGCGTCGGCGCGTCGCTCGGACTGGACCGGCTCCTGGCGGCGTTGGAGCAGCTCGGTCGCCTGGAAAAATCGCAATCGCCGGTCGACGTTTTTCTTCCTTATTTCGTGGAGTCACGGCTCGGCGATTACCTGAAGCTGGCCGCAATGTTGCGGGAAAGCGGGATCGGTGTCGAATTCTATCCGGAGCCGAAAAAACTCGGACAGCAACTCAAATACGCCGACAAAAAGGGTTTTCGGTACGCGATCATCATCGGCGAAGAGGAGTTCGCTAATAACGTTTGTCAATTCAAAGACCTCAAAACGGCTTCGGCCCGGGAAATGGCGTGGAGCGACATTCCGAATGCCGTGTACTCAAGGAGTGAAAGCCTGTCCTGAGAGGGGCCGTCGTAAAATGGGTAAAATGGCCGACAAAGAATGTTAAACTGGGATGAATTTCGATCAGAAAAGGCGGTCCCCTCGCCCCCGGATTACCGGGGAGAGGGGACCGGCGTTTTGGTCGTTTCAACCTGATTATACATTTCCTGCTTTGCCAAAATTACCACGGCCCCTCTGAGTACTCGAAGGAAATCTGGTGTATCCGACCGGCGCGCTTTACGGAACGGGCACGGCTAGAAACCAGATGCTTCGGAGTACCTCAGCATGACATGAGAGCGACACGTTATTCATAAACTTGCCGCTTATTTTCCGGCGACAGCCAAAAACGAACATCGTGAATTTTTTCACGATGTAAGCGGCGTTCGATTATCGCAGCTTAAACTTGGCGACGAGGTTTTGGAGGTTCGACGCCATCGCGGTCATTTCGTTGGCGGCGCTGGCCGATTCCTCCGCGGACGCCGTGTTTTGTTGCGTTACGGCGTCGATCTGCTGCAAACCGATGGTCACTTGGCCGACTCCTTGCGCCTGCTCGTTGCTGGCCACGGCGATTCCGGCGACCAGATCGGTCGTCTTTTGAATCTGCTCGACGATGGTGTTAAGCACCCCCGCCGTTTGCGTGGAGACTTCGCCGCCCCGCTGAATTTCCGTACCGCTGGTCGCGATCAGGTCGGCGGTTTCCTGGGCCGCTTTGGCGCTGCGGGCCGCCAGATTGCGAACTTCTTCGGCAACGACGGCGAATCCTTTGCCGTGTTGGCCCGCTCTGGCCGCTTCGACGGCGGCGTTGAGCGCCAGCAGGTTCGTCTGGAACGCAATGTCGTCGATAACCTTGATGACCCGCTGCACTTCCGAGGAATTTTTCATGATCCGGTCCATCGAATCGTTCATTTTTTGCATCGCGGCTTGACCTTCGGACGCGGCTTGCGTTGCGACTTGTGCCAGATCGCGGGCTTGCCCGGCGTCCTCGGCGTTCTTTTTCGTCTGCCCGCTGATTTCGTTCATCGACGCCGTGATTTGCTCCAACGACGCCGCCGATTCCTGGGCTCCGCTGGAAAGCGCCTGCGACGCCGTCGCGACCTCACCGGCGCCCGTGGCGACCTGTTTGACGGTTTGGTCGACTTCGCTCAACGCCTGGCTGACCGAAGCAATCATGTTTTTAATGGCGATACTCATTTGGTCCTTATCGCTTTTGGGGACAATTTTTGCGGTCCAATCTCCATGAGCCAGCGTTTCGGCCGATTGGGTGACGCCGCGGTAGCTGTCGAGAATCATCGTTGTTCCACGGCCAAGATCGCCGATTTCGTCGCCGCGTGTTTCGATTTCCGTCGGAACCTTGACGTCGATTTCTCCCCGTTCGGCAATGCCCCGTAAAATCGCGACGCTCTTGGCGATCGGCGCAGCAAAGGACCGTCCGACGACGACCGCCGCAATGAGGGACACAACGAAAATCAACACCGTGACAAGGATCGCCGTTCTTTGCGAGGCTGAGGCGTTTTCGTTGAGTTTTGTTTGCGAACTGGTATTCGTCTCATCCGCCGTAGTGACCAATCCAGCGATTTGCTCTTCGGCGTTCTTTTCCAATGTCGTCAACAATCCGCTTGTTTCCCGCTGCTCTTTCATGACATCGTCGTAAGCGGCACTGACGATCGCTCCCCACGGTTTCGGGCATTTACCCAATTGAATCGTCGCCAAAGTCTGAAATAAATCCTTGTGGTCGGTTCCGGCGTCGTTGATGATGACTTGCATCGATTCGTTGCGTCGGATCGCGTCGACCAATTCTTTGCGGCCGAGACTTTCGAGCGATTTGGTGACGAGCTCCGATCTTGGGTGCCAAACGATCACTCCGGCACCGTCCACCAGATACGCGAACCCGGTCTCGAACGGATGATGCGGCGAGAGAATTTTTTCCACGAGGTTTGTACTCAAATCAATTCCGGCGACGCCGATGAATTTGCCGTCGATCTCGATCGGGAGAGCGACGGAAAACATGACATTGTTCGATCCTTCCGGATACTTATAGGGCGAGGTCACGAATTCCTGCTTCGTTTTCTTGGCTTCGGCATAGTATTCCGATGTTTCCGGATCTTCCAACGGCTCAAACTCGATTTTGTTGTTTTTCATGACGGCCCAAGGGATAAATCGACCCTGGGCATCGCAGCCAATTTCCGATTTGCTGGCGTATTCGGTGTCTTTCCCATCGAACGTCCCCGGCTCGAAACCCACCCAAACGCCGATGAAATCGGGATACGATTGGTTGGTCAGGGCCAAGTTTTCCAAAATGAATCGGCGATCTCTCTGGTCGGCGGGCGAATTGGCCATGTAGACTTTGAGCAGATTGACAAACGCTCGCGTCTGGCCGAAAGCTTCTTCGATTCCCTGATCGATTTCCGCGGCGATTTGTTGGGAGAGCGTTTTCATTTGCTCCTTGCTCAGGGTTTCAACCGTTTTGGCGACGTTTTCGTTGATGCCCGAAACTTTTTGTTTGAGGTTGTCCGAGAGTTCTCCCCCCGAGGTCTCTATGACCGTTTTCACCTCGCCCATTCCGGCAATCGACGTCTGAACCATCGATTTTTGGCTGAAGACGATCAAAGTGAAAAAGGCCGCAACCATGAAGACAGTGGCCATCAAAAAGATCACGATCAGTTGTGTGGAAAGCTTGAATTGAGAGAGTTTCATCTAAAAAACGAGGATAAAGTGAGGGCGGTAACAACGGAAAACCGAGACAACGAAGCGGAATTCCTTTTAAAACCGTCGAGACCGCGACCGCAAATTCCGGCGACGAACACGGTGTAACGATTTAATTACATGAAACTTAATA
>JAVBTU010000453.1:0-3013 GCA_031556015.1 Thermoguttaceae bacterium | reverse complement strand
GAACAGACGCCCGCCCCAAAGTCGGAAACGACGGAAACGACTCCCGCATTTCGCCTCGAACAACAGAAGCCGGGCAAGCATGTTCTCGAACTCCTGCTCAACCCGGGCGTCGAACAGACCGACGCGACGGGACGGAGGATCGTGCTTCCGAAGATTCCCAAAGTCGCGGACGCCGTTTTGGACGTCAATCTTCCGCCGGAAATGCCGTCGATCACCGTCGAAGAGTCGTTTGGACCGATCAGCGATGAACCGGGAAAACTGTCCGTCAATCTTGGACCGACGGATCGATTGACGCTCTCCTGGGTCGACAACTCAGTTCGCGCAACGCAAACGCTCGTGGAGAGCGACCAGCTTTACCTGGTCAGCGCCCAATCCAACCAGATCGGCGTCCGGGTTCTCCATACAGTTCGTATTTCCGGAGGCAAAATTCAACAGTTGGACCTTGCCGCGGATCCTTCTTTATCAATTGCCGGGAGTCCGATTTGCGAGAGCGCTCCGGACGCGGTTTTGCCTTCGTTCGAAACGAGTACACCGTCCGAAGGATTGACCCGGCTGGTTTTCAAGGAACCGATTTCCGGCTCGCTCACGTTTCGAGTCAACTATTTTTTGAGCAATTTTTCCGGAATCGGCAACGTCCGGTTTCCCAAAATTCAGAAACCGTCGCATCGGATCGGAAAATGTTGGCTCGCGGTTCGGTGTTCGCCGGCTTTGGAAGTGGAATCACTTCCTCTTTCGACGGTCAGTCTCGACCGTTTTCAGCAAGAATGGGGAACGCCGATCGAGGAACGGTTGTTGGCCGCTTATGATTACGATGCGATCCCCCCCTCCGGGACATTGTCGATTCGCGTCAAAACTCCGACCGTTTCCGCGAAAATCAGGCAGTCGGTCCAGTTGCTTCAAAATCGCTCCGACTGGTTCGTGGAAGCCGCCTTCCAATCCGACGTTTCCCTTTACACGCCTTCGTTTCTCGTACCGGAATCCCTGTGGATCGATCACGTCGAAGTTCGAGGAAGCGATACCGCCGGTTCGGAACCGTACGTTCTCCCCGTCGACTGGCGGGTCCACGACGATGCGATGGAATCCGGAACCGGGTATCGGATCTTGTCGATACTTTCCGAACGTCCGTTGCGGGACAAATACGAGATTTCATTGCGGGCGCATCGCCAGATCGCTCCCGGCGAATTCCATCGCCAGGTCTTCCCGATTCGCGCGATGCGGGTCGACCAGGAAGAGTATCATCTCGACCTTTTTCGCGATCCCCTGTTGGTGATCAAGGAATCTTCCATTCCGAACAATTGGGTCAAAGGAAAAGACCTCCCGCCAAGCAAGCCGGAATTTGTCAAGGGAATCCCGATCGGCTCTTGGACGCTGCAATCTTCGGAAAACGAGATTCCGCTTTCGTCGTCGGCCCGGTTCGTTTTGAGTACGAACTCGCCGTCGGTTTCGGGACGCCAGATCACGCAATTGGCTTGGAACTTGAACACCAATCGTTTCGAGCCGACTTTGACGTTCGATTTAAACGTTGAAAAAGGGGAACTGAATTCGTTTCGATTGCGGTACGACGAACAATGCGTCTTTCCCCCCACGGTCGTTCCGCCGATGAAAATGGACGAAATTCTCGAAGAGGGAAACCGTTACGTTCTCCTCACGCCCAACCAACCGCTTTCCGGAAAGGTGTTTTTCACCATGAAAGCGCCCTTGGGAGCTTCGACGGATTCGGTCCTGCTTCCCCGGATCTTTTCGAGCGAACCGTATCCGATCAAGCATTACGTCGTTTTGCCGACCGATCATCTTCTGCGGCCGATCCAGTGGGACAAGAACCAACTTTCCCCCGTGGACGGCAAGGAAGCGGAAGGAATTCTTCAGTTTCTCCGCTCGTCCTTGCGCGAGCCCTCGACGGCGTCCGGCGAAAACCCGCCGGTGGAAGGGAGTTCCGTCCCCGCGAGTTCCGGATCCGCCCCGCCCCATACTTCGGAGAACTTCGAGGTCTTGACGGTTACCGGACCGGAGTACGGCGCCCGAATCAATTCGTCCGACAATCATCCAACGGTCCAGCTCAACGACGTCCATCTCTATCTGCGTAAAAGCGGATATCTTTCGGGCGTTTCGTCGTTCGATCTCCGTGGAGACGGGGCGGACCATTGCGTTTTGGTCCTTCCTCGTCCTTACGAACTCGTGTCGGTCACTTCCGGAGGCGTCACGACGCGCGGTACTCCGCTTTCCCCCGGCAGATGGAAATTCGACATTTGGGCCAGTCCGCTTCCGCAAAAAATCGAAGTCGTCTTCCGGGGACGCCTTTCTTTCGGGACGGATGCGAACGAAAATCCTTTTCCGGAAGAACCGACCGAGGACGGCGGAGTCCCGGATCCCACGTCAAGCCAAAGAGTACTCCCGCTGTACGCGTCGGAAGGAATTCAGTCGCTTTCTCTCGACCTGCCGTACCTGGAATCGACTAATGTCGTTGGCACCATCTGGACGTTGGTGATGGAATCGACGACCCGGGCGAATCCGCCTCGTTTTCATGTCGACCAGTTTCCGCGACAAACCGAAGCCGCGGAACAAATCTCTCTCCAGGCCGACTTGGGAGACAAGGACACCGTACTGCCGCTTGTCGCCAGGGACGCGGTTCCATGCCTGATCCTCATGGATCTCATTCGGCTCTCGAATATGGAAGAGATGATGACCGGAATTTCCGTAACAGGCGCGTCGTCTCCGGGCGACGTGTCGAACTGGTTTTCCCTCTGGGGACGAAACTGGTGGGGGTTTCGCCGGGAACTCGATTCGTTCCTCCTGTCGCGGCAGGTGGACTCTCCGATGTCGTGGAAGAAATCGGTTTTCCTGTCGCCCGGCAAGCTGCCCGATTCGATGAAACGGATTCTCGATTCCGGGAAACGACCGGAACAACTCAGTCGTGAGCTCGGTGAATCGTACGACAAGTCGATTCCCCCTTCGCTTCAAACGGCCGGTCGCGAAATCGAGAACGACGTCAACGAATCGGCCGCTTTCGCCGCGG
>JAVBTU010000373.1:0-4639 GCA_031556015.1 Thermoguttaceae bacterium | reverse complement strand
CAGCGGAGGGCGCCGGCTTCTTTTTTTCCGTTTTTTCCGGTTTTTGAGGGACTTTCTTCGCGCCCTTGGCTCCCGGCTTTGATTTCGCGGCCGACTTTTTCGTTCCTCCGCCTTCCTCGTCGTCGAAGTCCGGATCGAACGAGGATTCCTCGCCGGTGATCGGATTGGGAATGAAATCGACCTCTCCGCCGCCGTCCGCTTCTTCGCCGCCGTCCAGATCGTCGTCCATCGCGGGCAAGGGGATCGCCGGCTTCGGTTTTTCCACCAACCGGGCCGGTCGCATGACCTGCAGAATCGGAGCGGTCCAGTCGCGCTGGAGCGATTGCGGGTCGATCGACTTGAGAAGCTGTTGCAGTTCCTCCTGCTCTTTTCCTACGTAAAAATCGACGGCGAAAAGGTGCAGGAGATTCGCGAACTCATGTCCGTCCTGCTTCGTGATCGCACGCTCCAAACCGCCGACTTCTTCGCGGGTATTGTCTTTGCTGACCTGCGCCAATCCGAGGAGTCGAAAGACCCGCATCGCCGATTCGTCGACCGGAATCACGTGCCCGCCCAGCGCGTTGTGGACGGTGTAATCGATCATGAAACGGCTGCAAACGCCGAGCGATTCGAGGTACTCGACCGCTTGGGAAAGACTTTTCTTCTTCAGGTCTTCCAAGTCGAACATATAGGTCGTTTCAAACACGGCCTGGAGCGATTTACGTACCCGATCCCCTGCCGCAACCGCGTCCGGAAGATGGGGAAACGTATACGCCAACTCGTTCGCCGTCGAAACGCGAATTTCGTTCCAGTCGATATAGTGATGCTCCAACACGGAAAACGCGTTATCCGCTTGTTCGAACGTCGCGTTCTCCAAACAAGCGGCGAAAACGAGGTGTTCCAAAACCTTGCGCGGTTGCGTTTGCGGAGCGTGCTTGTATCGCTTTTGAAGGAATTTTTGCAGCGATTTGAACTTGGTCGCCCGATTCGATGAAGACATGGGGTAGTGTGGAAGGACGGAGGAGAGGAAAGGGAGTGAGGATGAAGGAACAAAATACCAACCCCAAGCGTAAGCGCGAGGGGATCCAAACAATATCATTGACAAAACCGAACAGAATCACCCCGCGCTCACGCTTGGGGCTGGTAATGCCCCTTTATTACGTGGTGAAAAATTCATGCACCGTTTTCAAGTGGTCCCGGATGGGGAGTTTTTGCGGACACTTCGATTCGCAGGTCCCGCATTGGTTGCACACATTGGCTTTTTTGTCGTCGGCGAACATTCCATACAGATTGTCGTAAAACGCTTTCTTTTCCGGAAACGCTTTGCACAGGTTATAAAAGTCGAAAAACATCGGAATTTCGATTCCCCGCGGACAGGGGACGCAATATTGGCATTTCGTACATTTGATGGGGTAGGACCGTTCGTATTCCTCTTGGAGTACCCGAACGAACCGGACTTCTTCGTCGCTCAAGCAGCCGACCGAGCCGCGATTGGCGACTTCGAGATTCTGTTCGACATGCGACATGGTCGACATTCCGCTGAGCAGCAAAGAAATTTCAGGCTGGTTCCAAATCCATCGAAGCGCGAGATCGACCGGGTTGTGCGACGATTTTTCGAGTTCTTTTCCCATATCCCCGGTCGGCTTGGCGAGGAATCCGCCGAACAGCGGCTCCATCGCGACGACGGAGATTCCCTTGCTCGCCGCGTATTTCAGCCCTTCGGTTCCCGCTTGCTGCGACGCGTTGACGTAGTTGTACTGGATCATGCACATGTCCCAGGAATATGAGTCGATGATTTCCTTGAACAGGGAAATGTGATCGTGGAACGAAAAACCGAGTTGCCGGATTTTGCCCGCATCCCGTTGCTTTTCCGCCCAACGGATCACATCGAGTCGTTTGACCTTTTCCCACAGATGCGATTGCAAGCAGTGAAACAGGTACACGTCGATCACGTCGGTTTTCAAATCGGTCAATTGCTCGCTAAGAATCCGATCGCAATCGGCAATCGATTCGATTCCCCAGAACGGGATCTTGGTCGCGATTTGAACCTTTTCGCGATAACCTTCGGTCAAGGCCAATCCGACTGCCTGTTCCCCTTTGCCTTCGTGATAGACTTTCGCGGTATCGACGTAATTGATACCGGCGTCGATTCCGCGTCGGATCATCCGGGTCGATTCCGCGAGGTCGACCGGTCCGGTCGGCAACCCGTCGGTCGTTGGAAGCCGCATACACCCAAAACCGAGCGCCGAAACTTTCGCCTTGTCCGGACCGAATTCCCTGTATTGCATAATTCTGTTACTGCTGGAGTTGTGCTACATCGATAAGGGCAAACGCGCGCAAAGCGTCATTATAACCGTCCTCCGTCCGATTGGACAGGTCACGGATTCTAAAAATTGGGTCTTCCCTCGGTACTTTCGGGCCAAAGTTGGATCGTGTAGGTTTTTCTCCACGGGGCGGTTCTATTTTTGACGAACGACGGGACCAGCCGCAGCTTCGCGATTTCCAACTCCTGCTCTCTGATTTGCGTTTCGGCCGGACGGATGATTTTGAGGTCGTAAATCGCTCTCTCGTACTGCTTTTGAGCCTGCACTTTGCGAAGTTTCGTTTCCAGCATCTCCTGCTCGGAAATGGTGTTCGGCGCTTGTTCGTTCATCGCTTTTTTCCGCTCCGTGTCGGCGATCGCAACCGTCCACGCCGCCTTGGCGTATTCGACGTCGCTCATGTTGTTTTCCAGGGCTTTGGCCTGTTCCAGCAAAACCTCCGCGACCTGGATTTGATAAAATTCGGGCGAATCTTCGAGCCGGTCGATCCGTCCCCGTTTCGCGGCGATGTTCGCTTTGAGAAGCTCGAGTTGCCGGTCCCGGAGCTTCACCTCCCTTTCATTGTTTTTGAGATTAAAGACCGCTTTTTCATATTGCTTTTGAGCTTGTATTTTTCGTAATTTCGCTTCAAGAACTTCTTGATCCGAAACGCTGTTCGCGACTTCTTTATTTTTCTGGACGATTCCTTCCACTTCGGCGATCGTGACGGTCCACGCCGCTTTGGCGTACTCGACTTCGATCAGTTTGTTCGCGTTCGCCCGGGCCAATTCGAGCTGCAATTCGGCGATTTTGATTTCCCGATCATCAATGGAGTCCGCTTCGATTGACCTTGGGGGACGAGCGGCGGGGAGCAATTCTTTCGGGGCGATCTTCAGGAACGTCGGAACCTTGCCCAAGGCCCCGGCTTTTCCGACAAGTTGTAAATGGTGATCGACGGGAACGCCGGAGAAGAGGAAATATCCTTCAGAGTCGGCTTTTTGTTCCTGATGAAACGGGTCCGTTTTTTGTTCATCGGATTCCGTCAGTTCGACATCCGCGCCGGGAATCGGCTGATTATCCTCATCGACGACGCGACCGCAAACGATCGTCGTCGCCGCTGCATCGGCTTCCTCGGCGACTTCTCGAACGAGCTTCCGCTCCATTTCCTCGTCGGCATGCAGCATGGGCAAGCCGTGAATCACGGTAAATACCAAAGCGCAAAATAAGGGACTTGTCGTGTTTTTCATAACTGAAACTGGTAGTGAAAAATATGGGAAGGAGCGTTTTATAGGGATTATACCGTTTTCGGCTGGTTTTACCAGCTTCACAATTAACGCCGCGTACCCCGTTCTTGGAAAGTTTCCTCGAATTCTTGTCATTCGATTTCGATTCGGATATAATCGCGGCGTGTTTCGACGAGCTTCGGTCTCGTCTTCCTGATTTACGATCACCTCAAGGAGATTTACATGTCCGCATTTCCCGAAGTTACCAAAGTCAATTACGAAGGCCCGAAGTCGTCCAATCCGCTCGCATTCCGGTACTACAATCCCGACGAAAAAGTCGAAGGGAAAGCGATGAAGGATCATTTCCGTTTCAGCAGCGCCTACTGGCACACCATGCGGGGAAGCGGCGCCGACCCGTTCGGGCCGGGAACGATGCTCCGCCCCTGGGAAGGACCGGTCGACAACGTCGAAAACGCTCAAAACCGCGTTCGCGTCTTCTTCGAATTCTGTGAAAAATTGCAGATGCCATACTACTGCTTCCACGACCGCGACATCGCGCCGGAAGGAAAGACGCTCGCCGAATCGAACAAGAATTTCGACGCCGTCGTCGATGTGTTCGAGCAGGAGCAGAAGCGGACCGGGATCAAACTCCTTTGGGGAACCGCGAACCTGTTCGGCAATCCGCGTTACATGCACGGAGCGGCGACCAGTTGCAACGCCGACGCGTTCGCTTATGCCGCGGCCCAGGTCAAAAAAGCGCTCGAAGTGACGCTCCGACTCGGTGGGCAGGGTTATACCTTCTGGGGCGGTCGGGAAGGATATCAGTGCATTTGGAACACCGACATGAAGCGGGAAGCGGACCACCTCGGCAAATTCATGCACATGGCGGTCGATTACGCGAAGGAGATCGGATTCAAAGGCCAGTTCTATTTCGAGCCGAAACCGAAGGAACCGACGAAACATCAGTACGATTACGATTCGGCGGCGTGCATCAACTTCCTCCGCGCTTACGGACTGGACAAGCACGTGAAGATGAATATCGAAACGAACCATGCGACGCTGGCCGGTCACAATGTCGAGCACGAACTCGAATTCGCCGGAAGCCAGGGCTTTTTGGGTTCGGTTGACGCGAACACC
>JAVBTU010000148.1:0-3040 GCA_031556015.1 Thermoguttaceae bacterium | reverse complement strand
ATTCCTGAACGCCGAGTCGTCGATATTTGACGCCCGGCTTTTCCGCGGCGGGAAGGATCGTTGCGGTCGAAATCAAAAGAAATGTGAGTAGGGCAATCGTCTGTTTCATCGAGGGGGACTCCTTTTTTTCAAACGGATTTTTGTGAAGATGGGAACGACAGTATTTAAAGAGCCGTAAGTGGAGTCGGTACTCCGACGCAACTTGCGGATGCCGTGCGATGTTCCGCAAGCTGCGCATGCGGCTCTTTGGCGGTCATTGTAACATTTCGCGAGCTTCGGGGCAATCATCGGTTCCATTCCGGGAAACCGAGATCTTCGCCGTCGTGTTCGGCCAGGCCGATTTTCGCGTCCAGTGGACGCCGTCCGGGCTGGTCGCGTATCTGAACTGGGAGCGTCCGTCGGCTTGGCGGGTGTACCGGAGATGTTCAAACTCGCCGACGGCAGGGCGAAGACTCGCGCCGACGATTGAAACGCCGAATCGCCGTCGACGGACTCAAGCGATTCGGAAAATCACGGAAATTTGTCGAAACATTTTATCGGCGTAACGGTTATAACCTTTGATACGCGGCGAAAGGGAGTTCGTTATTCTCCCCGGTCGTATCGCGTTTCCGAAAAACAACTGAAATGTCAAGGAAGAAATCATGAGAACGATAAAAGGAAATCATTGGCCCGTTTTTCTCTTCGCGGCCCTTTTACCGGGTTGTATTTCCGAAAATGCCCAAGCGCAAGCGCGTTCCGTTAAAAACGCGACACCCTTCACTCCCAACCGACAGGGACCGACTGTTCCGCCCAAGCCGAGCGATTTCCGCTTGGACAAAGATCGTCTGGAGAAAGAACGTTTGGAGAAAGAACGCCTTGAAAAGGAGCGTTTCAGCAAGGAGCGTCCGGACAAGGACCGCATGGAAAAGGATCGAAAAAAGCTGGAACAGCAGCGTTTGGAAGAGGAAAAACGGAAACAGGAACAGCTTCGGCTGGAGAAAGAGCGACAAAAACACGAACAGATCAAGCGGGAACAGGAAGCCAAAAAACCGCTCCCGCCCCCCGCGACGCCGACCCCACCCGCTCCGCCGCGCGTGGAACCGCCGAGAAACCGGGGAATCGGCGGATTTCTTCGCAGCCTGTTCTCCTGATCGGAAGATTAAAGCGGGTGCAGAACGCCGGGCGGCTCTTGCCGAAGGTGCAAGACCGCGGGCATTCACGTGATTCTTTCCGTTACGTCCCGCTCCAGAGTTCCTCGTAGGATCGCACCATATTCTCGAACGTGAATTCCTCCTCAACGCGGATTCGGTTTTGGGTCCCCAGTTCCGCGGCAAGATCGGGATTGTTTGCGATTTTCAAGAGTTTTTCACTAAATGTCGGGGTTTGCCCGAACGGAACCGTTTGGAATTCGGCCAATTCCGGACCGAAAATTTCGGAAACACCTTCCACGTTTGAAGCAAGGACCGGCAGGCCGCAGCTCATCGCTTGCAGGACGACGTTCGGCATTCCCTCCCAGCGGGACGGCAAAACGAACAGGTCCGATTCGGCGAGCAGTTGCGGAACATCCCCTCGCCAGCCGGTCCAATGGATGCGATTCTTGAGGTCGTCCTGGAGGGGTTCGCACAGTTCATGGTACTGTTGAACTTGCTTCTCGTCTCCTCCGCCGACGATCCAAAGCGCCCAGTCCGGCAGTTGCGGCATCCAAACGGGACATGTTTCCAGAAGCCAATCGATTCCTTTTTGCCGATGGAGCCGCCCGACGAAAATCGCCCGCTTTTTAACCGAATCGCTTCTCCCCGGCCGCGGCGAATACATCTGGCAATCGATTCCGTTGGGGATCACGACCATTTTCTCGCGGGGAAGTCGTCCGATTTCCACGGAAAAGTCGGCAACCGCTTGACTGACGGCGACGTACTTTTCGACGAACGAAGCGGTCCAACGATCCAGAATCAGATGCCAGTTCGCCTGTTTTTCGGCAACGCGGATTCCACAAAACCGATGAGGAACTCCGGCTACGTAAGCGGCCAATCGCCCCAGCAAATTCGCGTGGAAGAGAAACGATTGAAAAATCAGCGGCTTTTGCTCACGCAACAGTTGTCGGAGTTTGTGCCAACCGGCGGGAAGGGAACCGAAACCGCGAATGTCGAGAAAATGGATCGGAATTCCCGCTTTTTCCAACTGCGGAACGCAGGAGGCGAGGTCGTTTTCCGGTCGCGGTCGCAAAGAATAGACGACCGGATCGAATTTTTCCCGATTCAACCGAACCGCCAACTCGCAAAACGCCAGTTCCGCTCCGCCGCGGTCCAATTCGGTGATACAAAGAGCAACGGGAATGGGAGGGGGCATGAAGGCTTTAGACTTCAGGCTTCAGACTTCAGGGTTCAGGAGCGGTGTCAATAATGACCTGAACCCTGACGACTGATGTCTGCGACCTTTTTTACTGTCCGACGATTTGCGAAATCCGGTTGAATTCCGGCGTGAGATAGGAGCATTGGATCGACTCCAATTCCTGATGTTTGTAGACCATCTGGTAGGCGTCTTCTTTTGTTTCGTCGTAAAAATCCCGGAGAATACCGGTTGCCCGAAAATTGAGCGAACGGAGAAAAAGTTGGGCGGGCAGGTTCGTTTCCCGAACTTCGAGCGAAATCCGGTTGCGACGCTGATTACCGAGTTTACCGATCAGCTTGGCGACCATCTGCGTTCCGACTCCCATACGGCGGAATTCGGAAAGCGTCGCGACGTTGAGCAGGTGAATTTTCGTCTTCGGAAGTTCGTAAATCATGAAACCGACGACGCGTCCGAGGTACTCGGCAACCATCCCGATGCAGTTCCGTTGACGCAAACAACGCATGAAATCGTCTTCCGTCCACGCGTATTCGAAACATTCGTTTTCGATTTCGAGGACTTCCTTCATATCCCGGCGTACCATCCAGCGGATATTGACCTTGATTTCCCTTTCACGCATGACGTTCGTATAAGACAAGCTATTCATAAGGTTTCCGCTCCCTGGATTCCGGCGACCACATTACATCATACCATTGCTCTCGACCCCGAGGTCGGT
>JAVBTU010000517.1:0-2803 GCA_031556015.1 Thermoguttaceae bacterium | reverse complement strand
ATCATACCACGTATCGAACAATACGAGAAAGATGTACTGCGTCCAGCGGTAGTAATCGACGTCGGTCGTCGCCAGCTCGCGGTCCCAATCGTAGGAAAAGCCGAGCATCTTGAGTTGACGCCGGAAATTACCGATGTTCGTTTCGGTAATCGTGCGCGGCGGGATTCCTGTCTTTTTCGCCTGGTTTTCCGCCGGGAGTCCGAATGCGTCCCAACCCATCGGGTGCAGCACGCTCGTTCCGTTCATCCGCTCGAATCGACAGACGATATCCGTCGCGGTATACCCTTCCGGATGCCCGACGTGTAGGCCGTTGGCGCTCGGGTAGGGGAACATGTCGAGCACGTACATCTTTTTTCGCCCGGCAACCGGTTCCTTCGGCGCGGCGAAAGTCTTATGGGTTTCCCAGTACGCTTGCCATTTTTTTTCGAGGGGAGACGGATCGTATTTCATAGTGAACATTCCCGCCGACGGCGAGGTTTACCTCACGTCTGAGGGTGGAACTGTCGAGGAGGGTGAGTAAATATTCTCCATGATAAACATAACACGGAGGAAGCAGTCTCATTCTATCGCAAAAACACAAAACCGGGAGCCCCCGAAGATCGGGAACGATAGGTCATGGGGTTCGAGGTTGTCTCTCCATAAAATTTCGCTCCTCGCTCACGCATCGACAAAACAATGTATACTGCACGGAGAATTCCGTTGACACGTTGAGACGAGATTCAATACCGTAGCACGGTAGGGCGGTCGCCTTCGGCGGAACTTTTCCCCCGGTTGCACCGGAGTCTATAGACATTGCGTCCCTTCAAAACGGATTCACGTCAAACCAACGCCCTTTTTTCACAAACGCACCCTTAAGTTAAGAGTTTCCCGCGACGGCCGTTCTTCTGTATGATACGGCTCTCCGTTTTGCGAACTTCCGAGCAACCCCTTCATGAAAAACAGCTTCAAATTCTTTAAGAATATCGATTGTCGGTATTTTCCCTGTCACGAAAATATCGATACCGAGACGTTCAACTGCTTGTTTTGTTTTTGTCCGCTATATTCGTTGGGGAATCAATGCGGGGGCGATTTCGAATACGTCGGAAAACGGAAGGACGTCAAGTCCTGCTCGAATTGCACATTTCCGCACATTCCGGCGCATTACGATCTCGTCGTCGCGAAGTTAAAAGAAGCCGCGCAACGCGCTCGCGAAACTTGAATCCGAAGCGCATCCCTGTCACATCCCCCCAAAGCAGGGCGAACTGTTTCATTTCGCTTCCAGCGGGCGATATTTCAAATGAACCCGGGTCGGCGAAACGAGTTTCTCCGTGTTCGTGAGCGGCTGCGGCGTCGGCTTCTTCGTCGATTTGAGCGTCGGCAAATCCGGCGTCGGCGTCTTGATCATGTCCGAGGATTTCACGGTCGATTCCGTTTCCGGCTTTTCCGTAGATACGGTCAACGGAGAAGCCGGGCTGAGATCGTCCAAGGAAATTCGCGGCGAACCGAGTTCGTCCGATCCGTTCGGCTTTCGAACGGATTCGGTTCGCGAGGAGGAATCAAGCACGGGAATCTGGTCCGCGGCGGAAGCGGAAATCGTCCTTTCCGAATAAGCCCGGGTATTGCCCGGCTCGTATCCTTCCCGAACCGGCGGAATTCCATAGACCGGAAGCGTTCGATTGCTTCCCGTTCCTTGAGCAACAAAGGTCGAAGCGGTACTCGACGCGTTCGGCGATTGGAGGAATGTCGTATCACCGATCGTCTCGGTGGGAATCGTTTCCCCTTCGTACACGACGCCCCCCGGCAACACGAGATTTCCGCATGGGTTGCACGGATCGTAAACCGGAGCCGCGTAGTTCGCTTGGACGATCCGCGATGTCGACGCGATCGGCGTTTCTTTCGGCGGAACGAGAACCGGCTTGTATTCGACCGTTTCCTTTTGGTGCAACCACGGCAAAAGCGTCTTCGATTCCTCGGGGCGGTAGTACGTCGAAACCTGACCCGTCTGCGGATCAATCTGCTGGACCGGCTTGTAGCTAACCGACTTGATCGGTGAATACGTCCACTCTTTTTTCACGATCGGACGCAGCTCCGTCGCAGGCTGCAAATTCTGCGAAACCGGTTTCATTGCGGAGTAGGTCGGGTATTCGTTCGGACAAACGACCGTATACGACGGGGGGGGAGATGCATATACGGGCGTTGCCGAACTTGTGGTCTGTCCCAAAACGGTCGGCGAAGCAACCGGCCCGCCGTTTTGTACGGAATCGGAATTCATCGACGCAACCGTCGGGGAGTACGGAGGAGAGTAAGTCGTCGATTCATTTTTACCGCCCCAGATCCACGAAATGCAATCGCCGAAAGCCGCGTCGGCCCTTTCGACCGCAAAACCGGTGCAAAGCGAAAAAACCAGCAATAATGTAATATTTGTTCGATTCATCATGGTTCGCATGGGATCACCTCCATCAGGTTTGCTTCATTCTTTCCTCACTACGAAGCGTCGACCGGACTGTTTCGAAGAAATTCAAACCCAACCCCATAATACCCATTTTTTCCAAAAATTTAAGAATTCTCCTTGAAAAAAGGAAAAAAAAGACTCCGCATTGCCCAAAAACGCAGTTTTGTAGGGATTGAAGGAATTGCGAGGACCCTTGCCAGATTGGAAGATCGTATGAGAATATACTATAAACGGTGAGAAATTCCCCGTTTCGGCGAAAGCGATGTCATTCTGAGGTACTCCGAAGAATCTGGTTTCAAGCCGCGCCCGTGATGCCGTGCGTGTTGGCCGGATACACCAGATTCTTCACTACGTGAGTACACTTCGTTCAGA
>JAVBTU010000271.1:0-2589 GCA_031556015.1 Thermoguttaceae bacterium | reverse complement strand
GGGTTCGGGAAGCGATCGCCGAGTGCGAACGTGAGGGGCTGCTCGGCTCGAAGATTTTAGGAACCGATTTCTCGTTCGACCTGAAGGTCAAGGAAGGAGCCGGAGCGTTCGTGTGCGGCGAAGAAACCGCGCTGCTCGAATCGATCGAAGGAAAACGCGGAATGCCGCGATTGCGGCCGCCGTATCCGGTGCTCAAAGGGCTTTGGGGTAAGCCGACGTTGGTGAACAACGTCGAAACGTTTTCGCTCGTTTCCTGGATTCTCCAGAACGGCGGCGCGGAGTTCGCGAAGCTCGGCGTCGACCGGAGCAAAGGTCCGAAAGTGTTTGCGCTTGCGGGAAAAATCAATCGCGGCGGATTGATCGAGATTCCGATGGGGATCACGGTTCGGGACGTCGTCGAAAAAATCGGCGGCGGCATTTCCAGCGGCAAACGGTTCAAAGCGGTTCAGATCGGCGGGCCGTCCGGCGGTTGTATTCCGGCGGAATTCGCGGACACGTCGATCGATTACGAATCGCTCGCCGCCGTGGGGGCGATCATGGGATCCGGCGGTTTGGTCGTGCTCGACGAAGACGATTGTATGGTCGATATCGCACGATATTTTCTCCAGTTCACACAGGATCAGTCGTGCGGAAAGTGTACGTTTTGCCGCGTCGGCACGAAACGGATGCTCGACATTCTCGACCGAATCTGCGACGGACAAGGAAAGCCGGGCGATCTGGAAACGCTCGAAACCCTCGCAGAGCAGGTAAAAACCGGGAGTTTGTGCGGCCTTGGAAAAACCGCCCCGAACCCGATCCTCTCGACGCTTCGGTATTTTCGGGACGAATACGAAGCCCATTTAATCGGCAACTGCCCGGCGGGAAAGTGTCCCTCGCTCATCGAATACCGGATCAACGACAAGTGCAACGGCTGCTCGATTTGCAGCGGTGCGTGTTCGGTCGGCGCGATCCCCGCAACACCGTACCGCAAACACGTCGTCGATACGACGCTCTGTACGAAATGCAACGCCTGCCGCACCGCCTGCCCGCACGGAGCGGTTGAAATCGTACCGCGTTCCACGGGAAGTTGAGCCGACCATGCACACGATTTCTGACAACCTCCAAGCCGTTCGGGAACGAATCGCCCATGCTGCCGATCGGGCCGGACGTCGAGAACAGGACATACGGCTGGTTGCCGTTACGAAATACGCGTCGCCGCGCGACGGGTTCGTCGAAGCGCTCCTGGCCGCCGGCTGCCGCGATTTCGGCGAAGCGCGGCCGCAGTCGCTCGTGGAAAAGGCGGAACAGTTCGGTGCGGCCCCGATCCGTTGGCATTTGATCGGCTCGCTCCAACGGAACAAAATTCGGAAACTCCTCCCGGTCTGCTCTCTGATTCATTCGGTCGATTCGCTCAAACTTTTGGACGCGATCGACCGTATCGCGGAGGAAGAAAACCTGGCGTCCGTGCCGCCGCTGCTACTGGAAATCAATATTTCCTCGGAAGAAACGAAACACGGTTTCGAGCCGGAAGAGATTCCCGCCGTCCTGGACCATGCCGCCGGCTTGCGACGTTTGACCGTACTCGGTCTGATGGGAATGAGCGGTTTGCGGTCCAACGAGATACAAAAGCGCCGGGAATTCCAAACTCTTTTTCAACTGGCAGACAAGCACGGCCTAAGGGAACTGTCGATGGGAATGAGCGACGACTTCGAGAGCGCGATCGAAGAAGGCGCGACGATCGTCCGGATCGGATCGATTTTGTATCCGACTTCGTAAGAGAGGCGGTGTGCCTGTTCAGCCCATTTCATCGGTCTCAAAACCGCCGGTTTTCGAGCCGATTTCCGGTGCAAATTCAAAAGTCGACGAAGATGACACCAAAGAGTCGCTTGACAAAATGGCTCCCAAAGAATAGAAATCGATGAAATAATACCGTCCGCGCAGACCGCGAGCGTCCCGATATTTGGCAACAAAGTTTTGAAAGAATCAAACCCGTTCGAGCTTCACGATGGGAAGCAGTCGCTTCCCGTCGACGTAATCGAGAACGAGCTTCACTTTGACGCCTGCCTTGCCGCGAATACACATTCGAGGAGCGGCACATGGAGTCGCTTGTTTGGCATATTTTCTCGGTTCGAGCCGGGGAAGAGTGTTCGCAGGACGGCGGCCAAAGTAAGTCTCGTTCGGAGTTTTGCCGTGATGACGCATGTGCGGACGATGCTCGTTGTACCACGCGAAATAGGGCCGAACCTCGGATTCCATGTCGTTTTGCGAAAGTGGAACGACGATTCGATTCAAGCATTCATACATGAGCGACTGGATGCGCCGACGATCAATCGAGCGATGAAAACTGTTTTCAAGGAAAAAAGGGACAGATATGATGAAGACGATTTTTGAAGAAAGAGAAGAATTATCCGAAGCGAGAGGCAAGGCGGAAGGCAAGGCGGAAGAGGGGCGGGAAATGATCCTGACTTTTCTTCGGGCTAAATTTCAAAAGGTTCCCCAGCGGATCGAAGCCGCAGTTCGCGAGATGCCTGACGTGATCGCACTGAAGTCGCTTGCTGTTCATGTCGCAACTTGCCAGTCCTTGGAGGAATTCGAGAAAGCGATCCGATA
>JAVBTU010000190.1:0-4026 GCA_031556015.1 Thermoguttaceae bacterium | reverse complement strand
TCTGGATGAAATTGTTCAACACCCGCTTTCTCCAGGAAAACCATTTACTCTTCCCGGAAAAAACGCTCCGGTTTGAAGATGTCGAATTCGGTTGGAAAGTATTTCTTTCCGTCGGAAAGTTTGCCGTTTTGCCGGCACCGTTTTATTATTACCGGCTTCGTTTCCAATCTTTGTCGCAAACACCCCGCTACTCAAAATTCTTTTCCTTCGACACATTTGAGTCCATCAAACAGGAATTGGTAAAACGCGACGTTTTCGAACAATACCGGAAGGAATATACGCGACAAAAATTGCACGCATTTTTTTTCCAGTGCTACGAATGTGCCGTCTCTAATCTGAGACGGGATGTGTTGCGTCGTATTCAAGAATCGATGCAGCCGGAAGATTGGGAGTATGTCGACTCGGATGCGGTGATGTATGATATCGCCCGGAATTTTTACAAAAGCCTGAGGGGCGATCGAAAAGCGAGTCTCCAGTTTGGTTATTATTGGTATGTCAAAAAACCAATACGTGATTTTCTCGCTTCTCTCGGAGCCGGCGTTTGGAAAGCAAGAATCAATTGGTGGATCGGTAAACGATATTGTGAAGACCACGTCAAACTCAACCGCGCTCTTTGTAATGAAATCGTTTCCTTGCAGGAAGAAATCCTTAAACTTCGAAGCCAAGGGAGTGCGTCGCAGGAATCATCGTAATCTTTACAGTTGAATTTTTTCCATGAAAATCCTTGGTCTTGCTCCCGAGGGAGTTTTTTCGGGTTTTGAAACGTCGTTTTTCGAATCGCTCATCAAGCAGGGGGTGGTCGTTTCGCATAACAGTGTCGATATCCCCTGGTTCAAATGGTGGGCGACGCTTTGTGCGTTTCATCCGGACAAACGCAAGTGGGCCGTTCGCCGCGATTTGGGGTATTATCAATCGATTTCGGCTTATGAACTGAAATCGAAAAAAGCCGCGAAAATCGTCGCTGAGAAAGAAACCGGACACGATTTGATTTATCAGGTCGGCGCTCTATGGAATCCGCTTCTTTACCATACCGCGAAGATACCATTCGTCCTTCAGGTCGATTACACGACCGTTCTTTCCCGCAAGCGGAACGCCGAATGGAACGTCAAGAATGAAAAAACGTATCGGTATCTGATTCAAAAGGAAATCGAGCTGTTCAACGCTGCGTCCATCGTCCTGACGACGACCGAAAACGCAAGGCAATCGATTTTGAACGATTACGGCATCGATCCGAACCATGTCGTCTGCGTCGGAGCGGGGGTCAGCGCCCCGTACAATGTTTTGGATCCGGATCGCAAACCGAATTACGCGAGCAAAAACATCCTGTTTGTCGGCAAAGGTTTTGTCGGAAAAGGGCTCGATACGCTTTTGGAAGCGTTGCCGCTTGTTCGCAAAACGATTCCGGACGCCCGCCTGACCGTCGTCGGTCCGACGCAGCATATCGAAGGGGACGGGATCGACTATCTTGGTCGGATCGCCGACCGGAACCGGGTCAAGGAGCTTTATTACGACCACGCCGTATTCGCGATTCTTTCCCGTTTCGAGCCGCTCGGGCAGGTTTTTCTGGAAGCGATGTCGTGTCAGTTACCGTGCATCGGAACGACGATCGACGCAATGCCGGAAATGATCGCACATGGTGTCAGCGGTTTCATCATCGAACCGGGCGACTCGAAACAGCTTGCCGAGCACCTGACTTTCCTCCTGAATCATCCGGACGAAGCGGAAAAAATGGGACACGCAGGTTTCGAACGAATTCAATCGACATTCAATTGGCCGGCTGTGGGGAATCGAATCCTGAGTGAGATCGAAAAAGTCATTTCCCGCTGAAATCAAGTGTCCCGAATAAATCGCCTTTTGAGCGAACCGAAGGGAAAAAGGTAGGATTTTTTCAAAAAGCGGAAAAGATAGTAATAGCTGTCCGTGAACGCCGCACCGACTTTATCCGCAGCCCTGAGAGAAGGGGCGTTCGCAGTCGATATATCGATATACAACCGATCGCATCCACGATCTTCGGCTCTGCGACAGATTTCGGCGATGCAGCTGGCGGCAAGACCCAGTCCACGTTTGATTTCCCGCGTGTGTACGATCAAAATAAACCCTTCTTTTGCGTCCACTTGAAATGAAACCGCCTCTGACATCGGTTTACTCCGGAAAACGCACGCAGCATGGCAATCCCAAGTCTCGTTATTGTCTTGATCACCGCAGTGTCCGGTAAGGACCCAATCGCCCTGTTTGATAAATTTCAAAAACAGGGGGTTTGCCCACGAGGGTTCCTTCTCGAAGAACGCTTGGCAATCTTTGACCGTCGCCAAACTCCAGCGAACGTCGGTCTTCTCCAGCCTTTTGGATGTATCGACGTTAGAGAGATCAAATTGGAGAATCACCATCTTGTCTAACCATAAATAATCCGTCCAAATGTCGAACAACCGCCTAAAAAAATAGTTTTTTTCTCGAAGCTTTCTTGCCAACATGTTCATCCATGTGATCACTATAAATTCTTCTCCTTGTTACCTCAGACCAAACCGAACATTTTTCTTTGCATAAGACTCACTATTCACTTGATTTTATACGGCGGGCCGATAAAATCAATGCCTTGGAATGGCAAGTTCAGTCGTGTTTTCGTTTTATCATGAAACTTTTATCATGAAACGTTTTCTCAAAAAATCGATACTTTCCGCGGAGAAAACATTCGGTTTGTTTCGAAAAAACCGGGAGAAAAACAAATCACGACTTCTCGTATTATGTTATCACGGCGTCGTTTCGGATAATTCCCCCGTCAATTCCAGGACACATATTTGTGTTTCCGAAAGTGAGTTCGAAAAGCAGGTCGCACTTCTCCGGGATCAGTGGAATCCGGTTTCGTTGACTGAGATCGAAGCGGCGTGTCTCGGTAAAAATCATTTGCCGGATTATGCCGTCCATGTCACTTTTGACGATGGATATCGAAATAATTGTACTTTAGCCGCGCCGATTCTCAAAAAATACGATGTTCCTGCCGTCGTCTTCTTGACAACCGGGCTGATCGGTGGACAAACGCCCCCTTGGCCCCAGGAAATCAAAGAGCGTTTGATCGACGGAACCGGCGAGGTGTTTCCGATTCCTCTTTCTGAAGATCAACCTCTTCCCGACAAATCATTCGTACCGACTCCGGATAATCGTATTCGACACATTGAGCTTGCCCACGAAGTCGTACTCACTTGTCGAAGATTATCGCAAGAGAAACGGCTTGAGTACTTGGAGCGGCTCCGATCCCTGATGACCTTCCCCGTTGTCGAATCCTGGAAAAAAGAACTTTACGAAATGATGTCGTGGAATGAGGCCCGAAAAATTCTCGAGTACGGCGTCGATTTGGGGTCGCATACGGTTTCCCATCCGATTCTCACTGCGCTATCCGAATCCGATCTTCACCGTGAACTCTCGGAAAGCAAAAAAAAGATGGAAATAGAACTCGGCGAAGAATGTTTTTCCATTGCGTATCCCAACGGAGGAAGAGCGGATGTCAATGAAATCGTAATTCGTGAAGCGGAAAAAATCGGATACCATGTCGGTTTTAATCTGTTCGACCAACGAAACCCGCCAACCCTCAATCCAATGTCGATCGACCGCTTTTGCGTGAGCCGTGACATCGGATTTCTCGAATTCGAAAAAATGTTGACGCGCTCCTAATTTTTTCCTTGAAAATCAATGATGAATGATTCTATTCCGTCTTCCCAACTCACGGTTCGCCGCGTTTCGACATTGGAGGAATTCCATTCCTTGCGTGAATCGTGGAACGCGTTGGTCGACGACTCCGTATACCCGAACATTTTCACGACTTGGGAGTGGAGTTCGGTTTGGTGGAAATGGTACGGCGAGCAAAAATTGCATGGGGAATTGTTCATTCTGGTCGTTGAATCGCAGGAGACCGTGGTCGGAATTTTTCCTCTGTATCGCCTCAAGGGAAAGGTACCGCTGCTTTATCCGAAAAAACAACTGAATTTCATTGGGTATGGGGAATTGCCGGCCTTGGAATATCTTGGGCCGATC
>JAVBTU010000328.1:0-9303 GCA_031556015.1 Thermoguttaceae bacterium | reverse complement strand
GACGCCGACTCCGTGCCCGAACTCGTTGCGCTCCTCAAAGACGTCAAGCCGGATCTGGTCGTTCACGTCGCTCTGCCGTACCAGGACTTGACGATCATGGACGCGTGCCTGGAAACCGGCGTGCATTATCTTGACACCGCGAACTACGAGCATCCCGATTTGGCGAAATTCGAATACGGACCGCAATGGGCGTACCAGGAAAAGTTCGAGAAAGCGGGACTGCTCGCGTTGCTCGGGGCGGGCTTCGATCCCGGCATGACCAACGTCTACACCGCCTACGCGCGGAAGCACCACTTCGACCGGATGGACACGGTCGATATCATCGACTGCAACGCCGGGGACCACGGATATCCGTTCGCGACGAATTTCAATCCGGAAATCAACATCCGCGAAGTGTCCGCCAAGGGACGGTTTTACGAAAACGGAAAATGGGTGGAAACCGATCCGCTGTCGGTCAAGAAAACGTTCGATTTTCCCGACGGAATCGGGCCGAAAGACATGTATCTGCTCTATCACGAAGAGATGGAATCGCTCGTCAAGCATTACCCGGAAGTGAAGCGGATGCGGTTCTGGATGACGTTCGGCCAATCGTATTTGACGCACCTGAAAGTTTTGGAAAACGTCGGCATGACCCGAATCGATCCGGTCGTGTTCGAAGGAAAAGAGATCGTGCCGCTCCAGTTTTTGAAATTCCTGCTCCCCGACCCGGCGTCGCTCGGACCGAGGACGAAAGGAAAAACGTGCATCGGCTGCTGGGTCAACGGCGTCAAGGACGGCAAGGAGCGAACGTATTACGTGTACAATATATGCGACCACGAGGAATGTTTCAAGGAGGTCGGCGCGCAAGCGGTCAGTTATACGACCGGCGTTCCGGCGGCGCTGGCGGCGAAGATGATCCTCACGAAAACCTGGACCGGCAAAGGAGTGTTCAACATCGAACAGTTCGACCCGGACCCGTTCATGAACGAAATTTCTTCCTACGGCTTGCCGTGGGTGGAAACGTTTCCGGCTTCGCCGGAGTTTTAATCGACAACACCACGAATTTCGAACACTGAAAAGATGACTAACCGCTTCATTTCCACATTTCTATTCCTTTTTCTTTGCCTGTCGAACTCTTCCGTGTTCGCCGAGGACTCTTCGGTGTTTCGGATCGGGATCATCGGGGCGACGACCTCGCACGTTTCGGCGTTTGCGGGTCTGATTAACGATCCCGAGGGCAAAGGGATTTACGAACGCTGCCAGGTCGTCGGCGTTTACGTCGGCGGAATGCCGGACAACGACGGGAGCTGGCCCCGGATCGGGGAACAGGTCAAATGGTTGAAGGAGCGCAAGATCGCGTTTTATGACACTATCGAGGAAATGCTCCCGCACGTCGACGGGATCCTGCTCGAAAGCATCGACGGACGCCCGCACCTGGAACAGGCGAAACCGGTGATCGCGGCGGGCAAACCGCTGTTCATCGACAAGCCGATGGCCGCTTCGCTGGCGGACGTGATCGAAATCTTCCGCCTGGCCGAAGAGAAAAACGTGCCGGTTTTCTCCGCGTCGTCGTTGCGGTACGTGTCCGGATATCAAAAGATGCGCAACGCGACGCCGCTGGGCAAGATTTACGGTTGCGAAGCGACCAGCCCGTGCGCGCTGAACGACAAACATCCGGACCTGTTCTGGTACGGCGTTCACGGGGTCGAATCGCTCTTCACGATCATGGGTCCCGGCTGCAAGTCGGTCTCGCGAACCAAAGCGGACGCTTGTGAATTGGCCGTCGGTGTGTGGGACGGCGGACGCGTCGGAACTTTCCGGGGAATCCATCAGGGAAGGGCGGATTACGGCGTCAAAGTGTTCTGCGAAGACGGGACTGCCGAAGCGGGAACGTATGAAGGGTATAAGCCGTTGGTCGACGTGATCCTCGAATTTTTCGAAACCGGCCGTTCTCCGGTCGCGGCGCAAGAGACGATCGAAATCTTCGCGTTCATGGAAGCGTCCGACGAAAGCGTCCGACTCGGCGGCGCTGCGGTCTCGCTCGAAGAAACGATTCGGAAGGCGAAAGCGATCCGTTTCGAATTCAAAACGGTGGAGTTGAAAGCGAACGGCGATATTCTGCTCGACGGTAAAAATACGTCGCTCGCGGGCTTGCCCGGACTCCTCAAGCCGACCGGCGAGCAAGGGCAAACGAAAGTGATTCTACGATCGGAAAAAGGAGTTCCTCTTGAACGCGTCAAGGAAATCGGCGCGATGTGCGACGGTCGGACGATTCACCTGGCGAATTATCTGTACTGAATCTTTGTTCACGACGACCGGCAGACCGACGTCGGATCGATTCCGACGGCCCGCTCGTAGGTGAGCATGTCGTCGGTCGGCTCCGGGGAAAAACGAAATAGTCGAACCAGGAGCCAGTAAAACAAGTACGGAAGCATCGCAGCGGCCCAAAGGAGCGCCCCGTAACTTTGCGGAAGGAGTCCGTTCGTAGCGTTGGAAGTTTCCAGTTGAAACATCAGCTGGAACGGATTGAAAATCGACAAGAGACTTTCATCGTAGTACTCCATGAACAGGAGCGTTTTGTCCTGAAACGTCATCAAAAAGTAGAGGAACGCCGAACCGAGCGATCCGACGGCGCACATTGCGACCGCGATCGTCCAGGTTTTGCCGGGCGTGATCCATTTCGAGAGAAACTGGGTACGAATGATCAGGGCCGCATAGAAATAATCGAAGACGAACAGAGGCACGCAAAAAGCATTCTGCGTTTCACTCCGTTGCAGATCCGAAAGATCGCCGAGAAAGCAGAACACGACGGCGATCGCCCCGAGATACCCCAACCACCAGACGAAACCGCAGGCCGCCCCGGTGTAAAACGGAAAGACGAACAAACGAAACAGTGAAACGCGCGGTATCGTGCGGCGTATCCGGAAGTTCCATTCGTCCCGCTCCGAGGTGAGAAACGGAATGTACGCCGCGAGTAATCCGAGGTGGAGTACGCACCACATATCCAAAGAATCGACGAATCCCGCCCCCCATATCGAGCGGAAATAGAGAACGAAGCCGAGCGAAAGGAGAAACCAAAGCGAAAGGAACAGCCTCATCGGGAGCATTCGGTTCGACGAGGCCGGCGAAACGATCACAATCGCCCCGATCAGGAAAAAGCCGATGATGCTTAGCGCAAAGAGCGTTACGGTCAGGATCGTATCCCAGACGCCGCCGAAAATCGGAGAGACCGAAAAGGAAAGAAGCGTGCCGCTGACGACGTAAAAGAAGGGAAAAACGAGTAAAAACCCGACGAACACCATCTGCACCGTCGTCCGAATCGCGCAGGCGACGAAGATCACGACCGAATTGAACGTGTGAAGCAGGAGAAAAATCAGGTAGACGGTTCGTAGAAACGTCAAAAGATCAAGCCCGCGAAGAAGATAGGCGAGCGTGAAAAACGGAAAGACGGCGCTGAACAAGAGGAGCGACAGGAGCAGGCCGGACTCGAATTTCCCCAGAACGATCTGCCAGGGTTTGATCGCGGAGGAATACATCAGGTCGGCGTTGATCCGCTCACTGGAAGCGACGATCCCGGTGTAGAGGACAACGACGAAAAACGTCGCGATTCCCATAATTGTGGCGAGAACTCCGAACAGATTCAGTCCGGCCCCTTCCTGCTGCATAAAAGTGGAAAACGCGACGGTACTCAAGCAAACGAACACGAGCAGCCCGATATACAGGTTGAGCATGGCAACGATGAACCGACTCCGAACCATCTGCCGCAGCTCCCGCACGAGAATCGGATTGAGGCGATTGTCGACGAACTGTTCAAAAGACGCAAAATACCGTGCAAACGACATAGGCGTAAAAGGGGTGAAGTGTCCCTTTATCGTATCAAGGGAAACGCAAAAATAAAGAGCCGCTTGCAGAACAGAGGAAATGAAAAACAGAGCGGGAAGCGTGAGCGAGCGTATCAGTAAAATCCAAACAAAATGCAACAGCACATTGATCGATACGGCGTCGTCGGCGTGATCGTCGAGCGGGGGCGGTATCTTTTGATCCGCCGATCACAGACGGTTCTCGCGCCGGGCAAGCTCTGTTTTCCCGGCGGCGGGATCGAGTCGGGCGAAACGCCGCAAGAAGCGCTTGTTCGCGAATTCCGTGAAGAACTCGGCGTCGCGGTTCGTCCGATCCGGTTCGATTGGGAAAATATCACGCCGTGGAAAGTTCACCTGCAATGGTGGATTGCCGAACTGGAACCGGATCAAACGCCGCTGGCGAACCCGGACGAAGTCGAAGAAGTTCTCTACCTGACCCTTGACGAAATGTTGGACCATCCCGACATGCTGGAAAGCAATTTGACGTATTTGGAGCGGTTGCGACCGTGAAAGGCTCACGCCGGAAAATAAGCAGCAAACCTGTGTTACTAACATCGAACATCTTGAATTTTTTCACGAAGTAAGCGCCCATCAGAAGCGAACACTTTTCCGAGCGGCAGCTCGTTTTGGCTGGCGGCCCTGCCGCCCTGTGATTAAGTCGGCGTTAATGTCATGCTGAGGTATTCCGAAGCATCTGGTTTCAGGCCGTACTCGCTTTATAAAGCGTGTTGGCCGGATCCACCAGATTTCCTTCGAGTTCTCAGGACAGGCTTTCGCTCCGTGAGTACACTGCGCTCAGGATGACATCATTATCTCACTCGGATATTTTCGTCATTTTACTTTCTTGCGACAGTTCTATTTCACGAACTGCGCCCGATAGACCGTTTCGCCGTGGAGCCGGGTTCGGCGTTCGAAATGGGTGTGATAATCCATATCGTGTTCCGGCTCGATTTCCGGAATGTCGTGCGGACCACTCAATTTCGTCGCTTCGGCAAGCAAGGCGAGCGTCGTCTCGAAATACTCCTGTACGTCGGTCCGAAAGTAAAGCGTACCGCCCGGTTTGAGATTCCGTTCGATCAACTTCACTACTTCGTCCCGGAGGATGCGACGTTTTTTGTGGGCGCGTTTCCACCACGGGTCCGGGAAGTAAACGTGCACCGCGTGAAGCGAGTTCGGCCCGATCCACTGTTCGAGGAATTTCGCCGCATCACCGCAGATCATTGAGGCGTTGGTCAGATTCGCCCGAACGATTCCGGCGGCGGAAAAGATCGCGTACTTTTTGCCGATTTCGACGCCGAGAAAATCGTGCTCCGGTTGCTTTTGGGCCGCGGTTCGAATGAACAATCCTTTTCCGCTCCCGATTTCCAACTCCAACGGCGCCGTTCTTCCGAATATTTGCGCAACGTCGAGCGGTTTCGGAACGTCTTCCAACAGCTTGAAATACCGAGAAAAATCGGTTTGTTCGTTGATCCGAACCTTTGATAACGCCCGGCGACCCATGGGTGGATTATGAATTATGAATTATGAATTGAGGGGAAAGGGGAGCGGCATTTTCCCATTTCCCATTTCCTATTTTCCCATTTTCTTATTTCTTATTTCCTGTTTCCTGTTTGCGAAGGGACGATGTCGATGACGCTGATTTCCGGTTTGCAAAACAATCGGATTTCCGGAGCCCAACCGCGTTCCATTCCGGAGCCGCGTGTGACGATAAAATGGGCGCCGCTGGGAAGTTCGTGCATTCCGGCGCCCCATTTCCGCGGAAACGGCGGCCTGACGCCGGTCGCGATCGGACCGTAAAACGGTATGATGATCTGTCCGCCGTGCGTGTGTCCGGCCAGCATCAAATCGGCATCGCTTTCCGCGGTCACGAATTTCGGAATGTGACCGACCATCAGATGAAATTTCGCTTTTTCTTCGTCGGTCTTGAGAAATTCTTTCGGCCAAGGTCTTTCGTACTTCGAAAGCGCGGAATCCTCCAGCGAAAGGATCGTCAATACCATCGGCCCCAAATCGATGGTTTTCGTTCTGGAAACCGCCTGGATGCCGGTGTCCTTGAATAAATCCTGAATATTACTGTCGTTGTTCCCTCGAATCGCGTATTCGCCCAAGGGGGCGGCGAATTTTTCAGCGGCAAGCGCTCCGTTGAACCGTCTTCGCAGGCCGGGAACGTCCTCGTACTTTCCGGTGTCGCCGTAAAATTGGATGTAGTCGCCGCCGAAAAGAATGAGGTCCGCGTTTTGCGAATTCATCAGGTGGAACACTTTCAGCTCGTAATTGCTGATCGTGTTGGTTTGCGTATCGGCGACGAACACGATCCGAAGCGGTTTATCGACTTTCGAGGAAACGATTTTGTAATGCTCAAGCGTGATCGCGTACGGTTCGTAAAACACGCAATCGATCCCCAAAATCACCAGCAGCAACCCCGGAATCGCGGAAATGCAAGCCGTGATTCGGCGTTTGCGGAAATAAAGAATAATGCCGGAAATGATGAGAAACGGTCCGAAATGGAAACAGACCCCGTCGACGATATTCTGCCCGTAATGGAAACGGAAAATGTAAGACACCCCTTTGATCGAAATCAGATCGATCAGGACGGCGACGAACCACAGCCGTTTATTCCCCCAAAGCACAAGCCCCCAAAGAAGAACGACATCGATGACGAACAGAATCAGATTAAAGGGAACGGTATCCATAACGTTTTCCCGTTAGCCTCATGGCTAACCGGTTTTATTGGCGACGACCAAGTTGATTTCCGTGAGTTTATCGACCCTTTGGAACTGTTGGGCGACTTCGGGAGCGTGAGTGACCAGGATGAGGGCGACCCCTTCCTCCTTGCAGGTTCCACGAAGCATGTCGATCACTTGTTGTTGGTTTCCGACGTCGACGTTCGCGGTCGGTTCGTCGGCGAGTACGAGTTTCGGCTTGTTCGCCAAGGCTCGGGCGACGCTGACCCGTTGTTGCTCCCCGACGGACATCTGCGCCGGTTTATGGTGCATTCGGTGCCCTAACCCGACGCGATCAAGAAGTTCTTTGGCCCGTTTTTTTTCGTGATAGCCGCCGGCGAACGTCATGCCGAGAAGCACGTTTTCCAACGCGGAGAATCCTTGAAGCAGATTAAACGTCTGAAAAACATATCCGATGCGTCGAGCCCGGAATTGATCGCGTTCCGCTTCGCTCAAAAGGGGCGTATCCCAACCGTCGATCAGGACATGGCCCGAGGTCGGCCGCAGGATTCCCGCGATGATGTGCAGTAAAGTCGTTTTACCGCAACCGCTCGCCCCGACGACCACGACTTCTTCTCCCGCTCCAAGCGACCAGCGGGGCACATCCAGGATCGGGAGTTCCCCCCCGTCCGGTTCGACATACGACTTTTTCAAATTACGGAGTTCCAGCATCGGATTACGTCGTCAATAAACGAAAAAAGGCAACTTGGGGACACGCCCGTTATTTCAATACGACGAAAGTATACCGTTGGTCGTAATATTTTCAACTTCTCCGGCAAGTTCATCGTGAGGATTCCGAAAAGAACTGTAAAGTGAAGAATTTGGTTTGGTTCCGGGTCAATCCGCGACGTTTCGTTAGCGCCGGGGCTTGCCCCGGGCTGGGCTGCTCGGACGATGTTTGGTGAGACGTGACGTTCACATCACAAACGCGGGGCAAGGCCCGCCGCTAACGGCGCACTTTCCAAATAAACGCAATACCAAGCCTGATTCGTCACGTTATTAGAGAGGCACACGAATCGTCAATCAGACGGGCAACGCTTCGATTTCCGCGTTTTGACGCAGTGCTTCTGCGCGTTGGACCGGATCGGTCAGCTGACGCGCCAAGCTCGTCGATTCTTCCCGGAGCCGCAACGCCGTTTCTTGGCCGGGCGGATTGTTTTCCTCTTGAAAAAGAATCTTCGCCGCCATGGAAAGAGCCATGCTTTTCCGGGCGAGAGAAAGTTCGTGCGTTTCAAACGCGGTGAACTCCGTTTCCAAAGGTTCCCCGAGCGACTCGACCACTTCCAGGGCTTCTTCGGTGAAATGGTCACGCAACATCATTTCCGCGAGATCGTGGAGATACTTGCAGCGGAGAAAGTCGATTTCCTCGGAATTCGCGATCGAAACCGTTTGCCGGTAGAGTTTTTCCGCCGCCGAGCGTTCGCCCGATTCGGCAAGCGATTGGGCGACCCTCGCGCGAAACATGATTCGTAGAAATGAACTCGTTTCCCGATCACACCCGGCGATCGCTTTCCGAAAATAACGCTTCATCGGCTCCGGTTGATCCAGTAAAGCGTACACTTGGGCGATTC
Source organism: Thermoguttaceae bacterium (assembly GCA_031556015.1). GTDB lineage: Bacteria > Planctomycetota > Planctomycetia > Pirellulales > Thermoguttaceae > JAVBSX01. Next base: position 1,170 of record JAVBTU010000328.1, on the reverse strand, counting down.
GGCTCGGATTGGCAAAATCGTGGGGCTTTTCGCCGGATTCGTGAAAGTTCTTGACCGCACGCTCCAATAATTGTTCCGCTGCTTCTCGGTCCCCGAATTTGAGTCGGTTCCGAGCCAAATCGGTCCAAGTGGAGCAGCTGTCGAAAAAAGCGTCGATTTTCGAAGCGAGTGCGACCAAATGCTCGAAGGGCAAAGGGGACTGAACCGACGGTTCCGAAAAATAGATTTCCAAATAATGCTCGATAATTTCGGAAAACGCCTCGTATTTTCCCATCGGGTCTTCGAGAGAATCCGATTCCGCTTTCCTTTCCGCCAAAGCGGCGGTTTCCAAGGCTTCCTCCGCCAAGCCGAGCCGATGTTGAATTTTAGCGATCGCGAACAATGAAGAGATGATACAATTCGGCGATTCCATTTCGCCCAATAATCGTTCACACTTCGGTATATCGTCCGGATTCGAGGAATCGAGCGATTGAAGAATCTCATGGAGAGCCGATTCGTACTCGACGAAATTCTCGATACGTCCGGCAGCGGCAATCGCATCATCAAGCAAGCCCCGTTGGGCTTGAGCCCGGGATATCGAGGAAAAAAGAAAGTCCTTGTTGTTTTCCACTTCTTCTTTCCAGCTTTCCGAATGGAGAAGTTTCCCGGCAAGCAGCGCCGAATCCATCTGTTCGAGGACCGCAAAAGCCAAGGGAAATTTTCCCCGCTCCGCTAAAAGAGCGCCGGTCAATCGCAGCAGGAACAATTTCTGTTTGGGATCTTCAAGCCGGTCGATCAAATTGAGCGTTTCGGGAACAAGAGCCGTCGCGCTTTCTTCATGTCCGTACTCGAATAAGGAGCGAACCGTTTGTAAGTGTTGGTTGGCCCGCTCTTCGGGAATATCGATCCGTGCAATTGCGTCAAATGTTTCTTCGTAAAGTTTCATCGGAGAAAAACAGGGGCCTCAATGAAAAATGAAAAATAAATAATAAACAGAGCGGGAAGCGTAAGCGAGCGCAGTATTTGCCGTCTGCCGTCTGCCCTCTGCCCCTCTATCCTCCATCCTCTACCCTCTTCACCTCAATCACCATCACTTCGTTGTCCGAGGTGCTGATAACGCGGAAGTTCAGGGGGCCGAAGGTGATTTCATCGCCCGGTTTCGGAAGTCTTTCCAGCCGCTCCTGAAGGAAA
>JAVBTU010000036.1:0-7022 GCA_031556015.1 Thermoguttaceae bacterium | reverse complement strand
TGGCCGGTTTACAAACGACAGTCGGATTAATTTCCGGAATCAACATCAAGGAAGTCGTCGATCAGTTGATCGCCGTCGATTCGGTTCCGCGCGATAACCTCCAAAAACGTCAGGATAAGCTGAAAGAACAGCAGGCGAAGTGGGTTCAATTGACGAACCTGTTCAATACGACGACGTACATGATGCGAAATCTCAGCAAAGTCGAGGTTTTCGATCGTCGTGAAGTGAAAAGTTCCAATGAAGCGGTTCTCAAAGCGACCCGAACCAGCAATCCGCAGCCGGGTAATTATTCGTTCACGCCGCTGAAATTGGCCCAGGCACAGACGACGCTGACCACGGGCGTCGCGTCCGATAAAACGGCGCTCGGCAAGGAAGGGGAAATCACGATCAAATTCGGACGCGATCTTTCGACGAATTACACGCTCGCGGAAATCAACGGCGGCGAAGGTTTCGACCGCGGCTATATCCGGATCACCGACGGAACCGGAGCCCGGGCGAACATCGATTTGCGAACCGCCCAGTCGATGGACGACATTCTCGATGCGATTAACAACTGCAAGGAAATCGACATTTTCGCGAGCATGGAAGGGGACCGGATGGTCCTGAAAGACCTCAGCGGCGGAACCGGTACGATCGCGGTCCAGGAAGTCAACAACGGCACGACGGCCCGCTCGCTCGGCTTGATCGGCGCGGAGTTGACCGACGGCGTACTCAAAGGGAAAACGCTGCTCCGGATGGGGGAAAACACCGACCTGATGCTCCTGAACGACGGCAACGGAATCGCGTTCGACAATATGCTCCCCGACTTGACGGTCAAACTTGCGGACGGGACTTCGATTTCCATCGATTTCAACGCGTTACCGTCGTCGACGGACAAGGACGCAACGCAGCAATTCGCGACGACCGTCGGCGATCTGCTCAAAACGATCAACGACGCCGGTTTGGTCACGACGAAAGTCGACGGCAAGGACACGCAGGTCCAAAAATTGTACGCACAGATCAGTTCCGACGGCAAAAGGCTTGAGTTCATCGACACGACCTACAAGGACACCGCGCCGACGAAGGTTATGACGATCTCGCAAAACGCGACCACCGGCGGAGGGACGATCAAACCGACCCTTTACCAACTCGGTTTGGGGGAATGGGGCGCCAACGAAGTCACGGCGACCGGCGGCAAGGTTTCCGGCCGCGCGATTCTCGGCGACATGGATTCGGTCCTCCTTTCGAGCCTCAACGGCGGCCGAGGGTTTCCCGAAGCGTCGCTGTTCGACAACGTCGACGAAGGAAAAGCCGCGATCATCGGCGCCAAGGACAAAGACGGCAATTTTACGTACATTACGATTTATCGCGAAGAATACGCCCAAGCGGAGACGCTGGAGGATCTTTGCCGGATGATCAACACGAAATTGGCCAACGGCGTCCGCTACGAAGAGGGAACGACCGAACGAATCAAAAAACTCGTGAACGACCAACCGGTCCAGGTCACGTACGAAGAGACCGGAAACATCAAATACCAGACCGCGGTCGGAAGCACCAAGTTGCCGTGGGACACGAAAACGGTTCTCAGTACGATCTCTACGACCGGCACTCCGCTGGGAACCAACGCCTCCTGGATTTACGATAAAAACGACTCGTCGAAAGTCATTGGAGTCAAAAGCGACGAACTGACTTATTTTTATAATTACGACACCAACGGGAAAGTTACAAAGATCTACGCGGGCAAAGCGGAAGAGGTGGAGATCAACCCGGAATACACCGGCACCTACGTCGGCGGACTGCGCCCGGTCCTGACGGAAGAAGGAAAGCCCGATGTCCGCCAAGTCCCGCAATCGGTCGAAGCCGGCCATGAATCCGAGTCCTCGGGCAAAAAGAACGGCGAGACGGCAACCGTCGTCTCGGAATACGTCCTGACCGAATGGACCGATCCTCGCGATGACACCAAGTCCACCGTGATCACCGGCTACAAGGTCGTGGGAAGCGAGACGGTGATCCCGTTCTCCACCAGCGAAATCCAGCTTCTCAAAGACAACAATATCGGGACGGAAGGGGAAGGGGCGAACAAACGACCGGTTCTCCTCGACGGCGCGATTCGAACCGACATCCTCATCAAGACGTGGGACAGCACCGGCTCCGAAGCGGAAGTCGACTATCTCCACGACGAGGAATATCAATTCGAAGTCGAATGGAAATTCGACGAGGAGGATCCGACGAAAGTCGTCGGGTACAGCATCACGAAATACGGGACGATTACGACCCCCGCCGTGCTTGAGGAAATCAATTCCCACCCCGCGGGGCAGCTGCTGGAGATGACTGCGGGGACCGGCGGCAACGCGCCGACGGCCAAACAGGTCACATACGTTCAAACGACCGACGAGGCCGGTACGCATTCGCTGGAAACCGACGGCTTTCAGTGGGTGTATGAAAACGACGATCCGAACAACAATCTCCTCGGCTACAAACTCGGTGACGGCAAGACGCAGTATTTCACCCAGGAAGAACGAAACATCATTGCCGCGTCGCCGGACGGCAAAAAGTATCCCATCCTGAAAATGGATCCGGAATACGAATACGAGACTGGCGTCGGGCTGCAAGTCCGGGTCAACGCCGACAAGACCGGCCTGGAGCTTGTTGATACCACCGGATCTTACAGCGGGACGATGCAGTTCGGCGACTTGGCCGATTACGGCGGGCATTTCTCCGTCGCTCTCGGATTCGGCGGCGGCGTCGAAGCGAACGCGACGAAAATCGTCGGCAACGACTTGCACCTGCAAACGCTTTCGCGCAACACGAAAATCGCCGACCTCAACGGCGGGCAGGGCGTCAACTTGTCGGGCGCGTTTATTTCCATTACGGATACCGCCGGAAAATCGAAATCGGTCGATCTGTCCAAAATGACGACGATCGGCGAAGTCATCGATGCAATCAACAACATCAAAGTGGCCGACCTGAACGTGATCGCACGGATCAACGACACCGGCGACGGGATCGTCCTTCTCGACCGAGCGGGGGGAAAAGTCAAGGATTTCGCGGTCAGTCAGACCGGCGGGAGCGAAGGTGTGCTTGCGCAGCTCGGAATCAAAACGGGAATCGTCAAAAACACCGATTTGAAGACCGGCGAAACGGCATCGCTAAGCGGGTCGACGACTTACACGATCAAAGTCGAAAAAACCGACACGCTCGACGACATCCGCAAGAAGATCAACGAAGCGTCGACCTGTTTCCGGGCAACGACCGTCAACGACGGATCCGCCAAGCCGTACCGCCTGTCGATCGCCGGCAGCGCAACCGGCGCCAAGGGGAACATGAAGATCGACATGTCCGTGCTCGGGCTGGATACCGTCGTCATGACCAAGGCCCAGGACGCTTGTATCCTCTACGGCGACCCGGACAGCGGAACGAGCCTGATGCTCAACTCCAAGACGAACACGATCACCGGCGTCGTGCCCGGCATCACGCTCACGATCAACGGAACCTCGACGGCGCCGATCAACATCTGGACCGAAAACAGTCCCAAGGACATCAAGAATAGTCTGACCACGTTCGTCGACAACTATAATAAGCTCAAGAAGTTCCTCAATGAGCAAATGCTGGTCGATCCGAATGCGAACGTCAAGGGGCTTCTCGCGCAGGATACGATGCTCATCAATCTGGAGCGGGATATGAGCGAATTGCTCCTGAAAACCTTCACGAACCTCGGCCCGGTTCGGACGCTGGCCGACGTCGGAATCAAGCTTGTTCCTGTCAGTGAATTGCTCAACCAGGACGGAACGGAATCGGAAGAAAACGCGGAAGCGACGACTTCCGCAATGCTCAACGCCGGCTTGATCGATTTCGACGAATCGGTCTTCGATCAGCTTTACGAATCGAACCCGGACGCGATCAAGGAGTTTTTCACCAAATCGCAAGATGTACTCGATGAAAAAGGGAAAATCGTCCAAAAGCAGGTCGGTTACGCGTCGATGTTCCAGAGCATCTACGAAAACTACGCTTACGACCCGGAAACGTCGGCCTTGAACAGTAAGTACAACGCGATGCAGCGGCAGATCGAAGACAACGAAAGACGCCTGGAGTTCATGCAGGGCCGTCTGGACGCGAAACGGACCATTTTACTCAAAAAGTTCTACGCGATGGAATCCGCCATGGCCAAAATGCAAAGCGACATGAGCTACGTCAACAAAATCAGTTCATCCAGCAGCAGTTCGACCGCCAGTTAGCGGCTTTCGCCAGAAATTGACGGGCAAGTTTGTCATTCTGAGCGCAGTGTACTCACGGAGCGAAAGCCTGTCCTGAGTACTCGAAGGAAATCTGGTGTATCCAGCCAACCCGCTTTGCAATACGAGAACAGCTTGAAACCAGATGCTTCGTTTCACTCAGCATGACAACCTCCTCGCTTTACTGCGTTTCATTATCAAATAGCCGCTGAGAAATGAGAAATTACGCTCGCTTACGCTTCCCGCTCTGTTTTTTGTTATTTGTTATTTGTTATTTCCATTTCATAACCTATACTGGAACAACACCACGTTCCACCCGTCATTCGTAATTCGTAATTAATTAAGATGAGTCAACAGTCGGTTCGACAGAACTATATCCAGGCGGACGTTTTTTCCGCGACGCCGCAGAAGCTGCAACTGCTTCTCGTGGAAGCCGCGATTAAAAACGTCCTCAAGACGAAGAAATTCTGGGAAGAAGGAAATATCAGCGACGGATTTGAAACGATCACGCGCGCCCAGGACATCGTCGCGGAGATTCTCTGCTCGCTCGACATTGAAAAAACGCCCGACATCGCCCGAAAACTCGCGTCGATTTACGTCTTTATCTTCCGTCGCCTCACCGAAGCCGGAATGAAGCAGGACCAGGAAAAACTGAACGACGCGTACCGGGTTCTGTGCAGCGAACGGGAAACCTGGCGATTGGTCTGCGAGAAATTCGGTTCGACGAAAACCGACGGAGCGGTCAGTTCCGTCGGGCAGTCCGCACAAAAACCGCTTCCGGACGCGTCGAAAACCGCCCCGGGCGCAACCGTTTGGTCCGCATCGACCCCCGCGACGCCGGGAAATTCCGGCACGTACACGATTCCGAAGGCGGCCGCGCCGCAGCGTCCGCAGGGTGCACCGATCCCACCGGTCGCGATGAATTCGCCGATGTTCCCCACAGCTTCGTCGACCATGCCCCCTTTGGGAGGCGTTTCACTCGGCTCGATGGGAATCGGTTTCAACACACCAACCGTTCAACCGGCCTCCCCCGTTCCGTCGACCTCCAGAATTCCGCTGGGACGTATGGAACTGGTCAATCCGCTCGGGAAAAGCGACCCGCTGCCGAAACCGGACTCGATGATCCCGCCGCAAAATGCGAACGCGCCGACAGAAACCAAAAGCTCCGAGACGCTTAACACCCCCGCCAAACCGGTTCCCAAAGTTGGCGCCATGTACCTGCGCTGATCGTCCTTCTTCACTCCAAGGCCCGCGAGAAAAGCGAAGCGGAACTTGCGGACCGGCGAACTGCCTGAGATTTGTTTTAGGGCTCATTGTCTTTTCAGGAAAAAGTTGTAGAATTAGTTTATCTTATTGAAGATGACCGTCTGAGTTCACCTTTATAAGCTAAACTTATCATTCACCTCTTTTCCTTCGCTATGTTTCGCATCGTCAAAAAAGTCGAGTTGGTTCCGAATATTTTCGAAATGGTGGTCGAACATCCGCTGCTTGCGGAAAAGGCGCAGCCGGGTCATTTCGTGATCGTCATGGTCGACGACGGCGGTGAACGAATCCCGTTGACCGTTGCCGATTTCGACCGCTCTGCCGGAACGATTACGCTGGTTGTCATGTCAATCGGCGTTTCGACGCGGAAACTCACCGCCCTGAACGAAGGGGATTCCTTGTACGCCCTGATCGGACCGTTGGGCCATGCGAGCGAATTGGCTGATTTCGGGACCGTGATCATGATCGCCGGCGGGGTCGGAACCGCGCCGATCTTTCCGATCGCCCGAGCCTTGAAGGAAAGAGGCAATCGCGTCATTTCGATTCAAGGCGCCCGGAATAAAGACCTGCTCTTTTGGACCGATCGGCTCGCTTCGGTCAGCGACGAGCACATCATTACGACCGACGACGGTTCCGCGGGCCGCAAAGGGGTCGTCACGGGACCGCTGAAAGAGATTCTCGAAACGGACAAAAGCGTCGGCTGCGTCTATACGATCGGACCGGCGATCATGATGAAATTCTGCACGGAAACATGCCGCCCGTTCGACGTGAAAGTGATCGCGAGCCTCAACTCCGTGATGATCGACGGAACCGGCATGTGCGGCGGCTGCCGTGTCCGGATCGGCAACGAAACGAAATTCACCTGCGTCGACGGCCCCGAATTCGACGCCAAACTCGTCGACTGGGACCTCGTCCTGACCCGCCACAAAACGTATCACGAACAGGAGAAATGTGCGCTTCAGCGGTACGCTGAAAGGTAGAAGGGTAGAAGGGGGAAAGGTGGAAAGGTGGAAGGGAAGAATGAGGAAAGCATGTCCGGGGGATTTGAAAAGTTGGAAGTTTGGAAACATTCGGCCAGGCTCAGCGTCGAACTTTACCAACATTTTGACCAACACAAAGATTATGGTTTTCGGGACCAAATCACTCGCTCCGGACTTTCTGTTCCCAGTAATATTGCCGAAGGAGTCGATCGCGGTTCGAACCGGGAAGCGGTTCGATTTATGAAAATCGCGAAAGGTTCTTGCGCGGAGCTAAGAACACAAATCTACATCGGAATGAAAATAGGATATATCCCTCCCGACAAAGGGAATCAATGGGTAAGGGAAACCAAACTAATTTCCGCCATGTTAACTAACCTAATCAAAAAACGAAAGGAAAACCAACAAGATTAATTCCTTCCCCCTTCCACCCTTCTACCCTTCCACCTCCCATGTCCCTAGATCAACAAATCACATCCGCAATCCAGGATATTCAACAACAAGTCGGCAACGAAAAGGTTCTCGTGTTCGTCAGCGGCGGGGTCGACTCGGCGGTCAGCGCGGCGTTGCT
>JAVBTU010000379.1:0-9862 GCA_031556015.1 Thermoguttaceae bacterium | reverse complement strand
TTACTACGAGTCCGGTTCGATGGAAGAAATCTCGTTGACGCCGCTTCGGGACGTTATCACACGGTTGAAATCGCTTCTGGAAACCATGGAGTCCGACTGCGGACAAAGGTGTCTTTTCTCGGTCGATCGCGGTCCGTGATTTCGTCGCTTCCTTGGTATCACTCCGTAATCGCGGAATATAATCCCATCCTCATTTCCCGTCGAAAAAAGTTGACCATGCCCCACCACACGTTCGGCCGACACTATTTACGGACCGCCTATTCCCTGGCCCACGCCGCTTACGCCGCCTACCGAAGCGATCCGTCCGAATACCCGGGGTTCGACCGTTTCGGTTTTGAAACCGTCGTGCCTTTCGCAAGCGACTCCGGAAAAAACAAGGAAGCGACGCGAGGTTTTCTCGCCGCCCGTGACGACGCCGTCGTTCTGGCATTTCGCGGCACCGACGACGTGGAGGATTGGATCATCAACCTGAATTTTCTGCAAATCAAGGACGACGGCGCGATGATACACCAGGGATTCGCCCTGGCTTTGGCGAGCATTTGGGACCAGGCCGCCGATCCGTTGCGCAAAATGATCGCTCAAAAGAGCCGAAAAATCTGGATCACCGGACACAGTCTCGGCGGAGCGCTTGCGACGCTGGCGACCCGACGTGTCCAGAATATGAAACTCGGACCCGTGGAAACCCATACCTTCGGCCAACCGAAAGTCGGCGATGAAATTCTGAAGCAGCAAATCGTTTCCCCTTTCTATCGCTTCGCTTATCAATCCGATCCCGTTCCGTTTGCGCCGTTTTCCGTACCAAAGGCGATGCGGTACGTTCACGCGGGCACGCTGAAGCAAATCGACGCCGACGGCACGATTCACGAGGACGAGACGAATTTGTTGACGCATTTCACTTCCGCGGTTCGTTCGGCCAAAAGGATCGCCGAGGACTTCCTGGGAAACGACATCAAAACTTTCGTCGCCAAACGTCTCAAAGATCATTTCATGCCGAACTATGTCGAGCGAATCGAACAAGCGATGAAAGGATGTTGATCACGGTCGTCGGCGTTCGACTTGGGAGCGTTTTCCGTAGGGGGCAAAAAATCGCTTGCGACCGATTCGTATGGGCTGCTTCTCGACCAAGGAACCCGCTTGCGGTTTGAATTTCGCACATATAAATAATCGCCATCGCTTCGCCTCGACTTTCTGAGGACCTTGGGCTCTCATTATTCCGTCTCTATCCGCTTTGAACGGTTGCTATTTAAAGCCCCGGCTTTGAGGAGGAATAAATAATTTTCTCAGATCGTTGACAAATGTAGACGGAATGAATATATTATCAATTGATACGACTACACTCTGTCAAAGGAGCAAAAAAATGACCGAATTGAAAGATTTAACCGCTGCGGAATGGAAAATCATGCGGATCGTGTGGGAAGAACGCAAAGCGATGACCCGTGAAGTCTATACGATCGCGATGGAACGGCACGGATGGAGCCCGGCGACCGTGAAAACGCTGCTCAGGCGGATCATCGACAAAGGGTATCTGTCGGCGACGAAAATCGGAAACGGTTTTCTTTACCGCCCTGCGAAGTCGTCGATTGCCGTCGTCGGCGGCGCGGTCCGCTCGCTGCTGGACAACGCCGTGGACGGAACCGGACCGGTGCTCGCGCAACTCGTTGAGACCACGCCGCTGTCCCAAAAAGATCTCGATTTACTCCAAAACATGATCGACCAAAAACGAAAGGAGCAAAAACCATGAGCCTCATGCAAACATTTTTCGAGTGGCAATGTCGTGCGATTTTCGAATCGGGGCTCCTTTTGCTGCTCGTCGCGGCGATCGTGATGATTTTCGGACGCCGCCTTTCTCCGCAGTGGGGGATCGCCCTGTTGCTGTTGGTCGTCTTCAAAGCGGTCGTTCCGATCACGCTTCCGGCTCCGGAAGCGGTTGCCCGATTCTTTCCGGCGCCTCACAAGATTTTAGAACAACAACCGCTGCTCCCGGTTCCCGTCGTCGAACAACCGCGACCTGAAATCCTTCCGCCGCCGGTTTTCCTTCCACAACTCCTTGAGGAAACGCGAGTTACACACGAAACGCCGCCCGAGGAGACGGCGGTATCACCGGTTTTGGCGACGCCGCAACCGGTTCCGGAGACTCCGTCGACGCCGAAAGTCGTCGAAGTCGTTCTCGAACCCAAGGTCGTGGTGTCAATTCCCTGGCCGGTCGTGCTCGGTGGCGTTTGGCTTGCGATTGTCGCGACACTTTTCGCACGGCTTTCGGTACGGCAAATCGCGTTTCATCGGCAAATGCGGTCCGCCCGGCGCATCGCACTGGAAGAATTGCCGCTTCTTTGCAAGCGGACCGGCGTACATATGACGCCGCTTTACGAATCGGACGCGGTCGGTTCGCCGTCGGTTTACGGGCTTCTTTCGCCGCGGATCGTTTTGCCGGCCGGGTTGGTCGAGTCGGTCTCCGCGTCCGAATTACGCTGGATTTTACTGCACGAGTTGGGGCATTTGGCACGACGCGATCTGTGGTTCGTCTTTTTTCTGAAAATCGTATCAGTCCTGTTTTTTTTCAATCCCGTTCTCTGGATCAGCCGGAAAATGATCGACCGTTTTCGCGAGTTCGCCTGCGACGATTTCGCGACGTATCATTCCGGTTCGTCCGGCCTGGTAGCAAGTGAGGCGTTTATGAAAATTTTACGACAAATCTCCCCGGTCCCGCAACCGGAAACCCTGTCCCTGCTCGATTCACGTGCCGCCACGTTTCGACGAATGAGTCGGCTGCTGCGTTCCAGCGGTCTGAAACCGGCCCGATTCGGCGTGGTGTCGCTGGTGATTTGGGGGATGTTGGCGATCGCTTTGATTTCGCGGGTGGACGGCAGTCGGCAGGCGGTGGACGGCGCGGAGCCGAAAGAAAAGGCCGATCTTACGTTGACGGTCGTTGATGACGCCGGGAAACCGGTTGCTGGTGTCGATCTGGAGTATCGGGCGTTTCCGAAACCGGCAAGTTGGAACGATGGGAAGTTTTTGGGCCGGACGGATGCGAACGGCGACGCCGCGGTTTCCTGGGACGGGCCGAGGGATTTCGATCAGTTCGAGGTGGAAATCGTTGCGCCGGGATTTGCTCCGTATTTGGCCCGCTGGGAATTCACGCCGGTTGATCCGGTTCCAACGAAATACGTTGCGCGGCTCGCAAAAGGGCAAACGCTCGGCGGGAAAATCGTCGACGAGCAAGGAAAACCGGTCGCAAACGCCGAAATGGAGATTCGGCAAATGAGCCTGAAAGACCAGGTCGGAAGCGAATGGAGCTTTCAAAAAACGTTCCGAACCGACGTGAACGGCCAGTGGACATTTGAATCGTTCCCGGTCGCGCAAATTAACAACAATATTCAACTGAAAATCCGAAAGCCCGGTTTCGCGCCGGATTCGCTCCTGATCGATTTCGGCGAATATCTTGCGGACTCAAGCGGCAAGTTCACGAAGACCACGGTTTTGAAAAAAGGGAACGCCCTGTCCGGAACGGTACTCGATGAAAAGGGCCAGCCGATCCAAGGGGCGTGCGTACTCGGCTTGTGGAATTACGAATCGTATTATTGCTCGACGACTGACACCGCCGGGTGGTTTGAAATCCGGTACTTGCCAGACGATGCGAGTAGTTCCGTGGAACTGCTCAAGAAAATCTCGTTCATTGCGTTCGCACCGGGGAAGAAATCCGTGATGAAAACGGTCGAGCTGGTTCACGACTGGGATCACCGCGACCGGGAAAACCCGCCGGAAACGATCACGCTGCCGCCTTCGAACGAGACGCTGAAAATTCGCGTCGTCGATGTCGACGGGAAACCGCTTGAGGGAATTCCGTTTGTGTTGACGGAAATCAGTGATCAAGATCTCTCGAACAACGCCGTTTCGCGAGTGCTGGAAATCCTGCTCGGGACAACTCAAACGGATAAAAACGGTGATCTGCTCTGGAATAATCCGCCGGACACCATCGTTCGCATGATGCCATACGAAATTCCGAATCTCGTGACGCCCGATTTCACGATCGACATGAAAGACGGCGGCACCATCAAGCCCGACCCGGGCGATCACGCGACACCACAACTGGTGAAAAACGGACCGAACGATTTTACGCTCACGCTCTATCCCCGGTTTGCGGTTTCCGGTAAAGTAACCGACGCCGCGACCGGGGAGCTGATTCCGTCGTTCGAGGTATTCCAGGGTTTCAAACGCGGTCCGGACGAGATTTACTGGCGTCAAGGCCGGTTCGGGTACGTTCAAAACGGGCATTACGCCGTCAACGACGACGATGAAGCGGAGTATTTTCAAATCCGAATCGAAGCGATCGGATACGAGCCGCTGGTCTCGGAGAAGCTCGACGGCAAGCTGCGGAAAACCGGCGTCGATTTCACGCTCAAAAAGTCGAGTGAGACGGACTACAGCAAGATTTACACCGTTTTGACACCGGACGGCGCTCCGGCGGGAGACGCATACGTAAGCATCGCGACGCTCAATCCCACACGCCGGGTTCTGCAAATCAACAACGGGAACGTGCTCAATCAAGGGTGGTACAACGACGAAACCCGACCGTACACGGCGAAGACTTTCAAGAGCGGACGATTCGCGTTCCCGAAAATCAACTTCGCGCAAGAACGAGCCGCGATGGAGGAGGAGAGAAAAAGATATTCCTTTTCGGAACAGGATTCCCAGCTCCCCGATTATGCCGTGCTGATTCTGCATGACGCCGGGGCGAGATTTCTGACGCAACAGGAGTTTGAGTCGTTTGAGAATCGTCAAATCACGTTGCAAAAATACGCCCGGCTCGAAGGAATCGTGAAAGCCGAAACGCAGCCGCTCGCGAAGGCAGCCGTCAGTGTTTACAATCAATCGTTTGGCAGCCCCACGTTTTACAGCCCACGTTTTACGGTGGGCTATCACACGTTTTCCGACAATGCCGGAATAATCACGATCGAGAAAATCGTGCCGTCGGAACGAAATCAAGTCAACCGGAATATCGGCGGAAAGAATTCCCATTACGTCAAGAACGTGAAATTCGTTTCCGGCGAAACGACATTCGTGCAAATCGGCGGCGTCGGACGCCCGGTCATGGGAAAGCTGCAAGTGACGACGGATTCCGGATTGAAGCCGGATTGGAATTTGTGCGTTATCGAATGTGAGCCGAAACTCACATTGGCGTCGATTGACACGGGTGAGATCGACGAAGCGTTGCCGCCGGAAATCCGTAACGAAACCGACGTTGCCAAACGAAAAGAAATGATCGACCGCTGGGAAAAAGATAATCCGAAGGAGTACGAAAGGTTTCAGCGGTTGATCCGGGAATACAACAAAAGGCAGGAAGCGCTCACAAAAGAGAGAGTGACTCTCAGTTTCAAAGTCCGGGCTTGCACGGTCGCGGAAGACGGATCGTTTCGTTTGGATGACATCACGTCGGGCACGTGGACGCTGAGAGCGGACCTTCGCGCTCCTCGCAAGGAAGGTCAATGGAGCGAAGGGGATGTGATCGGCTCCGCGACGTTCGACTTCACCGTCCCGGAGATCCCCGGCGGCGTCACGGACGAGCCGCAGGAAATCGGAACGGTTACTGTGGAAAAAGCCAACATACCGACCCGTTAGTGTGATTCGATGGTTCGATGTTTGGACTGTCGTCAGAAAATAATACGGAAAAGTACGAGCGAAGTACTCGGTGTCATTCTGAGCACAGTGTACTCACGGAGCGAAGAATCTGTTGTATCCCATCAACACGCATTGCGATAAGCAAGCCTGTTGAAACCAGATTCTTCGGAGTACCTCAGAATGACATGAACGATACGTTAACCCTATATTTGCCGCTAATTTACGTCGAAACGCCTGAAAGATCGGTCGCACAAGCCGGATTTGTACACCTTCGGAGAGTTTCCTAGAAATCGGTGATTTCCGTTCCGATTCCCATGCTGGTGAAAATTTCCAGCAGCAGCGAATGACGCAGGCGACCGTTGATGATGTGAATTTTTTTCACGCCGCGGTCCAGCGAGTCGAGACACGCTTGAATTTTCGGGATCATTCCGCCGACGATCACTCCGGAGGCGAGCATTTCCCGGGCTTTTTCCGCGTTGATCGACTCGATCATCGAGTTCGGATCGTCCGGATTGGTCCGCAGACCGTTGACTTCGCTGACGAAGACGAGCTTTTCCGCTTGCAACGCCATTGCGACGGCGGTTGCGGCGGTATCGGCGTTGACGTTCAGCGCCTGATTCGACCCGTCGTCCATCAGCGCGATCGACGGGATGATCGGGATGACACCGTCATTGCACAGATCGAGAATCGTCCGGGTATCGACGCGGGTCACGTCGCCGACCCAGCCCATATCGACCGGAACGCCGTTTTCGTCGGCGAGCAGCAGTTTGTTGCCGTGGAGTACGTTGGTCCCCAGCGTGACGCTCAGCGCTTGGGCGTGTCCTTCGAATTCTTCGACTTTTTGGACCAGAGAATTGCTGATTTCTTTGCCGAGAACTTCTTGTACGATGTCGAGGGACGGCTGATCGGTATAACGGCGTCCTTGCACGAAACGGGGCTGAATTCCGGCTTTGCTCATGGCCGCGGAAATCGCCGCACCGCCGCCGTGGACGATCACCGGGCGCATCCCGACCGTTTCCATGAACACGGCATCCAGGAGCAGATGGTCGATCGCCGCCTGATCTTCCATGAGCGATCCGCCCATTTTGATCACGCTGATCTTCCCGCGATGCTGGCGAATCCACCGCATCGCTTCAATCAAAACGTCGGCTTTGAGCATCGCGACTTCCATTGTAATTACTAATTACTAATTACGAATTACAAATTCTAAAATGAAACCGGCGGCTAATTGCGAAACTCCGAATTGTATGTTGCAGGAAATTCGTAATTCGTAATTAGTAATTCTCCTATCAGTCCGCTTTGTACGGCAGCAGAGCCATGAAACGGGCGCGTTTGATGGCGGAGGCGCTGGCGTGCTGGCTGACGGCGCTGCAACCGCTTTTGCGGCGACTGAGAATCTTGCCTTGTCGGCTGGTCAATTTCCGAAGAAGTTCGACGTCTTTGTAATCGACGAACATCGGACGGGGGAGTTGGCCGTCGACCATCAGCGGATCTTTCTTCTTTCCGCGGATTTTCTGTTTGGCCCTTTTCTTCTGGGCGAATTTGCTGTTGCGTTTTTGTCCTGCTCTGGGCATGGTCGTAATGTAAAGGTTGGAAATATGGTATTTCTCGTCGCCACACAAGGACGACGATTTCCAAAAAGAGACAAGCCGTGGATTCTACCCCAAAAAAACAGTCTTTCAAGGAGCCGGGCAGCCATCTGCGTACGGCGTCCGCTGCTCGGTTTCGAAACGAGATTAGAACCCCGGCTAAGGCCGCGTTTCCTTTTTCGCGACGATGACCGAACACATATCTTCCGACGGAATCGGAAATTGAACGTCGACGAATCCCGCGGATTCCAGGTCTTCCCGGATTTCCTCAAACGTGTAGCACATTCCCGTCTCCGTATTGGCGAGCATGTTGACACCGAAAAACGTTCCCAAAAGCGGGCGCGTTCGATCCGCACTCATCACGAAATCCCGAACTGCCAAGAGACCGCCCGGCTCCAGAGCCGCGTAAATCTTTCGGTAAAGCGCCCGGGACTGATCGCGACCATGCTGGTGAATGATCGCGCTGAGCCAGACGAAATCGACGCCGGTCGGCAAATCGTCCCGATAAAAATCTCCTCCGACGAATGTTGCCCGATCCGCGAAACCGGCGTCGGTGAGCCGCTGTTTCGCGATCGTCAAACTGTCCGGCAGATCGAAAAGCGTCGCTTTCGCATTCGGAGCGGCGGCGAGCAGCGCGATCGTGTACGTTCCCGGCCCGGAACCGACGTCCAGGAAATGCCGGAACGTGAGCAGCCCGGCTTGTTGCATTTTCTCCACGAGCGGGCCAGCCAGGATGTGTGAAACGGAATTCATCGCCTGGATGAACGATTCCCAGTCCGCCCGCGCGCCGTGAATGCTCGTGTGATCCGGAGCCGGAACGCCGGTCTTGACCGTCCACGCCAACTGCCCCCACTGTCTCATGCATCCGGCGGCATGTCGGATCATCGGAATGAAAGAGTTCGTATCGCCCGAATCCAATGGTCGACGATATTGTTCGGGAATCGAATAAGAACCGTTGACCTTCAGAAGCACGCCCAAGGCGCTCAGCGCATCGAGAATCATCGTCGTACCGCGAAGGTCCGTCCGGGCCTGTTCGGCGATCTTTTCCGCCGTCAGCCCGTCGGGAGTGCGGAGCATCGGGGCGAAAAGATCGAGTTCCCCCGCACAGATGAGGAGACACGAACCTTGGTAGAAATTCAGGAGTTGTTGGAGTTTTTGCATTGAAAAAGTGTAGAAAAAAGGCGGTTGAAACGTCGGTGTCGCAAAACGACGACCGGGAAAACGGGACTGCGGCAAATGGAATTATACCGATTTTGCCGCACTCTGGTATTTCAAGCGGAGAAAACTACAATGAGACCAGAGTTTTTTCTCCTTTCCAACACGGGCCAAGCCCGCCGCTAACGGATCCATGAACGACGATCTTAGAAACTGGTTGATGGAAATCTCCAACGAGGACGAACAAGCGACGCAGCGGCTCTGGGAGCTTTACTTTGAGAAGCTGGTTCGATTGGCTCGTCGTAAAATGGATGGGCTCGCCTTGCGCGCCGCCGACGAGGAAGATGTCGCCCTGAGTGCCATGAACAGCTTTTGTCGTGGAATGGCCGCCCACAAATTCGACGAGATCGCCGGTGCGGACGAGTTGTGGAAGTTGCTCGTAACGATCACCGCCCGAAAGGTGTGCGCCCAGCGTCGACGTCATTTCGCCCAAAAGCGGGGCGGCGGGCGTGTTCGCGGTGAATCGATTTTTCTCGGCGGAGAAGACGACGACTCGTTCGACGGCGGTGGAATCGGCGATGTGCTCGGTCGGGAACCGACGCCTGAATTGGCGACCGACTTCGCGGAGAATTGCCGGGAAATGATCGATTCGCTCGAAGACGAAACGCTGCAAAAAATCGTCCTGCTCGCGCTGGAAGGGTATCGAACTTCGGAAATCGCAGAAAAACTCGGCTGCGTTCGCCGAACTGTAGAGCGAAAGCTGCAACTGGTCCGTGAAAAATGGGCGGAGCGGCAGATGTAATCCGAGGAACGTTTGCGAAAAGGGATTGGAAACAAACTTTGCAGGTCTGGTGGGCTCTTATTTCGAGGGTTGTTGGGGATTCGTTTTTTGGGTAGAATCACCGCATCGTTGTTGTGCCTTTTTGCCGTATTCATCAGTTAACTGGAGAGAACCATCATGGTCATGAAAAAATTCCTGAACGATCCGAACAATTTAACCGTCGAACTTTTGCAGGGATACGCGCTCGCTTATCCGACGAAAGTCAAAATCGTTGCCGACAAAATCGTCGTCCGAGCCAAACCGAAATCGAAAGACAAAGTCGCGATCGTCACGCTCGGCGGTTCCGGTCACGAGCCGGCGTTGAGCGGCTACGTCGGCGAAGGAATGCTCGACGCTTCGGTCGTCGGCGATGTTTTCGCGGCTCCCGGCGCCCCGAAAGTCCTCGAAGCGCTCCGTATATTCAAGGATCATCCGGGAATCCTGCTCATCATCCTCAACCACGCCGGCGACGTGATGAACGGCAACAAAGCGTTCGACATGGCCGTCAAGGAAGGGATCAACGTCAAGAAAATCCTGACCTACGACGACATCGCACCGGGCGCCGCCGCTCCGATCGACGATCGCCGTGGGCTTGGCGGTTGCATTCCGCTCGCGAAAATCGTCGGTGCCGCCGCCGAAAAAGGGGCCTCGCTCGACGAATTGGTCGCATTGGGTGAAAAGT
>JAVBTU010000061.1:0-5148 GCA_031556015.1 Thermoguttaceae bacterium | reverse complement strand
GATGTCAACCAACGTTCGCTCCGGCTCCTTAGGCGGTTCGGCCGGCTTAACCGGTTCGGCTGCGACCGGGGGGATGTTTTCCGTAACGGGAGCGTTGCTTCGCGGCTTACCGGCGTCACAACCGAGTAATGCGATAGCCGGCAAAACGAAACAGAACAATACTGTGATGCGATTTTTCATGGGATTCCTCGACAGCGGTTAAAGGGATACCTAAATTCTACCATACCGAAAAAACGGCAAAAGAGCCGCACGTGAAGCGCAGCGAAACTTGCGGAACGGTATGAATTTCTCTCTCACCCCGGCGGCCAGCTCATGCCGCGACCGCCGAGGACGTGGAAGTGGAGATGCGAGACCGTCTGGCCGGCGTACGGGCCGCAGTTGGAAACGACCCGATAGCCGCCGGGGAGCAATTCCTTTTCCCGGGCGAGTTGCCCGATCACGCAAAACAGGTGTCCCACGAGTACGGCGTCGGATTCTTCGATCGCGTCCGTCGAGGGAATCTCCTTCTTCGGAATCACGAGAAAATGGACCGGCGCCTGCGGCTTGATGTCCGTAAACGCCAGGCACAAATCGTCCTCGTAAATGATGTTTGCCGGAATTTCCCGGTCGATGATACGCCTGAAGATCGTCTTTTCCATGAGCATTTGGTGTTAACTCGATTAACGAAACAGCACCCCCGCGTAACCGACGACCCGGGTGGTGTCGCCGGAGACTTCCGCGCTGGTCGTGTATCCGACGGGAACGCATTCGTTGAGCAGGCCGAGCTGTTTAAGGACTTCCATCACGAACACCGTCGCCGTGATGCCGCACATCGAGATCCGGTTTTCCAGGACCGTTTCGAGCAGGTGCCGCGGATCGAGCGTTTGCAGCGCCGTCAGGGCGACCCGATCGACTTCGCGTGTCGCTTCTTCCGACGCGTAATGGTTCATGTCCGTCGAAATGACGAACAGGGGCAACTGCGGAACCCGACGCATCAGATTCGCGAAAAGTGACGCCTCTTCCTGGAGAACTTCCCACGGCCCTCCGTGCATTGCGATTCCGACGACTTTCGTTTCCGGCGAGAGGTAATGGATCAACGGTAATTGAACTTCGATCGCGTGTTCCTGGGCGTGAGCCGTCGCATCGAGCTGCATCAAATCGACCGATTCGGTGATTTCACGGGCCAAAGCGTAATCCGACGCGACCTCCGCTCCGGGCAACAACCAGGAGCGATTCGGTGCAACGGCCCAATCGGGTCCGCCGGCCCGATGTTTCGGGGAAAAAAGGATCGCCGTCGAAGGAAAACGGACTTTCGCCAGCGTCTGCGCCGCGAGCCGGCCGGAATAGATCCAACCGGCATGTGGTATCATCACGGCCGAATAAAAATCCGTCGGCGGGAGTTCGGGACGCGGTTCGGTTTTCTTTCCACTCCCGAAACGAATTCCTCCGGACGGATCCTGTCCCGGCGGCGCGTTCGCGCCGTGGAGTCGTTCCCTTTGCGGGCGGTTCGTTCCGAAAAAACCTTGCTTGCCGGTGATCGGACCCGGCGCGAACATCCGTTGCAGTTCGGCGTTCATCAGTGTGATGTCACTCGGATAAAACGAGCACGCGACCGCCGGGGGACGCTTCGATTCGCCGAGAACCGGTTTCGAAACACTCGACGCCAACAGATGCTGCGTCGTTGACATCGTTTCGAACGACAGAATACTCGCTTCGGCCCGGTCCGCGATCTTGAGGTAATCGATCGCGTCTTCCAAGACGCCGGAGATCGGAACGTCCGGATTGAATTGCAGCACCCAGCCGTCGGGTCCGGCGACCATCAAACTGCGGCGAAACGAATCGACTTGCGACAGATCATGATCGAGCGGCGTTCCGTGGTACGTCGGATCCCAGAACACGGTCAAGTCGAACCGGGCGTCGATCCGCTCCTGGTGCGTTGCGCCGAGCCGTGCGACTTGCTGGACCAGCACCTGGATCAGGTCGAGCAGCGACGCCTGGAGCGGCATTTCGGATTTCGTTCCGATTTTCGAGCAAACCATCAGCGGGCGGTCCGGAAACTGAACGGAAACCGCGATTCCGTAGACTTCTCCGTCGAACGCGTCGGGACGGACGTAAGTCGGCGTCATACCGTCGGAGCAGAGGAAAAAATTGTTCCGGCAAAGGTCCCGCAGTTTGAGGACGTCTTCGTGCGACGGTCCCGTTTTTTCCCGGGTCATCATTTGCAGCGGTCCCCGGCGTCCCATCGCGACGAGCGTGTCCTGATTTTCGATTTTCACTTCGTCCATCCGCCCGGAAATCGCGAGCCCTTCAAACGTCGAAAATGTTACCGATTCGTCGAACCATGCGTTGGGCGGCAGGTTCGCTTTGCGGCAACACGCTTCGAGAAAAGCGAGCGCATCCATACCGTGTTCGACCGCGACGCCGGGAAGCAGCAGACCGCGATGGGCTCCTTTTTCCAGGACGATACCATGCCGCCCGATTTCGACGACATGAATTCGGTCCATCGCAGGCGCAGTCGATTTTTTCATACCCCACAGGAGCCAGACCTCCATCTCCAATTCAAGCAGCTCTTCCGGCGTAATGGGAGGAAAGCGCGGGTCGTCTTTCGAAGCCCGGGTCGCGGCGTTTTCCACGGCGTCGGCCAGCGCGAACGATTCGGCGAGACAGCCCATGCAGGAGCGCAACTGGCCGTGTCGCTTCAGGCTGACGAACGCTCCGAGAATGCTTCGCTCGGACAATTCCGGCCCGAGTTCGCTGCGAAGCTTCTCGCTTGGCGTATTGCACACGATCGCGGCGACCCGACGCCCCGTCGCTTGAAAAATCAATTCCCGCTCACCGGCGGTCAACTCGATGGGAAAAGTCATTATTAAATATTAATTACTAATTACTAATTCCAAATTACACAATGGTGCTTTCGCCAGAAAGTTCTATGCCGGTTTTGTCATCCTGAGGTACTCCGAAGGATCTGGTTTCAAGCGGAGTTCGCAACTCAATGCGTGTTGGCCGGATATACCAGATTCTTCGCTTCGTGCGTACACTGCGCTCAGAATGACATCATTTCTCACTCGAATATTTTCGGCATTTTACATTCTGGCGAAAGCCTGGATTTACCAACCAAGTTATTATAGGCAAATGGAAAGTAATTAGTAATTCAAACTACGGGAGTAGTTTGAAAAACAGGTCTTCGAAAAAGTTTCCAAAGGCAGGCCAGTCGTATTGCCAGAAGTAAATGTACATTGAGATCGTCAGTAGGACGACGATCACGCCGCCGACTTTGGCGGAGCGGGACGTTCGCAGGTCGATCGTCGTTTCCCCATGCGGCACGAACGGCTCTTTTCGCGGGAAAAACGCGGTTAAAAATCCGAGCATCGCAATCACGGCCCCGAACGTAATCGCCATACGGTCTAAAAACGCGATTTGCGGAGTGAATTTCATCAAAAGACCATAAATGATCGGCGACCCGATCAAAGCGGTTGGCCCACAAGCGGCGGGAGCGTATCGGGCGAAAAAGCCGAACAGAAACGCCGCCAAAATTCCCGGCGAAAGAAATCCCTGGAACTCCTGAATGTACGTAAAAATTCCCTGGAATTTCGGATTATCCAGGAACAACGCGATACAACAACCGACGATTCCGAAAACGACGACGATGATTCGGCCCGTGAAGACCAACGTCTTTTCTGAAGCACTTTTCGCGAAATATTCCTTGAAAATATCGAACGTGATAATCGTCGAAGCCGCGTTGAGGACCGCCGCCAACGAACTGATCACCGCCCCGAGAATCGCGGCCAGCACGAATCCCCGGAATCCCGGCGGAATCAGGTTGCTCACCAAAGCGGGAAACGCCGAATCGTAATCGTATCCGACAAGTTGTTTTTTAATGTCGAACGGCTTGGCGACCGGCTCTTCCGGTTTCGCCCCGAACCGGAGTTTCCAAGCGTCCCGATTACGAACGACGTTTTCTTCCTTGACCTTTTCCATGACCGCCGTTTGCAGTTCCATCGGCGTCTGTTCCGTCGGTTCGACCATCCCGACCACTCCGGCGTTATAGGTCGCGATTTCCTTGGCTTTTTCCGGCTCCAGCTTCGCGAAATCGTCGTTGAAATCGAAAATGGCCAACGAGTCGCCGGGCTCCGCCTTCAAGGCTTCGAATTCCGTGAGCCGCTTTCCGTTGCGAATTTCGACACCGGCTTCTTGCCGCAGTTCGCCGCTGAACAAGTTAAAAGCGATAATTCCCGGAAACACGATTACAAACGGGATGATCAATTTCATGAACGCCGCGAAAATGATCCCCTTTTGCCCTTGGGACAACGACTGCGATCCGAGCGTTCGCTGGACGACGTATTGGTTCAGTCCCCAGTAATAAAAGTTCGGAATCCAGAGCCCGATGATCAGCGCCGTAAACGGCAGGATCGAGTCGCTCGCCGGAAGGTTCATCCGCAGCTTATCCCGGTTGAGCGTCATGAATCGGTCCCAGCCTTGAACGAGGGGGGACGCGTCGGGTTGGGTGATCGTTGCGGCAACTTCTTCCGTGACCGGTCCGGCGGACGTCATCAGTTTCGTCGGCTCGATTTCGCCCAAGGTCATCAGCGCGAAATAAAGAATCATCCCCCCACCGACGATCAAGGCCGATCCTTGCAACAAATCGGCCCAAGCGCACGCTTTCAGACCGCCGCAAACGACATAAACCATTGCGAAAAAGCCGATCACGAAACAGAGCGTCGGGATATTCAGCGTGACGCCGCCGAGCTCCATGTCTTTGAAAAGAACGGAAAACACTTTCGCCCCGGAATAAACCACCGCCGCGAACGACACGGAAATCAGCATGATCGCCATGAACGCGGACATAATCGTTCGGGATATCCGGTTGTACCGTTTTTCTAAAAACTCCGGTATCGTATAGATTCCCGTTTTGAGAAATTGCGGGAGAAAAAAGAAAGCGACGAACACCAACGTCACCGCGGCCATCCATTCGTAAGACGCGATCGCCAGTCCGAGGTACATTGCCGCTTGCCCCGACATGCCGACGAACTGTTCGGTCGAGATGTTCGCGGCGATCAGCGAGAAGCCGATCAACCACCATCCCAGCCCGCGACCGGCGAGGAAGTACGATTCGCTTTCTTTGCCTTCCTTGGTGCGGCGGCTCATGAAGATCCCGACGAACACGACCAG
>JAVBTU010000078.1:0-5114 GCA_031556015.1 Thermoguttaceae bacterium | reverse complement strand
TTTCGAGAGCCGCTCGAACAGCTTCGTACAAAATGGGAGCCGCAAATCCAGCCCCAAGCACCGAATCGGATCGCCGTGTATTGGGACGCGTCCGGTTCGCAAGGGGAAACCGATTCCGCACGAAAAATCGAACTGCTCCAAAAATATTTCGCGGAAAAAAAATGCCCGATCGATTTGGTCGCGTTCCGGGATAAAGTCGAGCCGGTTCAATCGTTTTCGGCGGCGGACGAGCGGTTTTTTCAAACGCTCCGCGATCTCGCTTACGACGGCGGTACGAATTTCTCCTCATTGACGTTTCAGGAAACGAAAGCGGACGTTGCGCTGCTCTTTTCGGACGGAAATTCGACATTCGAGCCGGACGGCGGTAAGCCGGACGTCGTTCCGCCGATCCCGGTGTACACGTTCTTGCAGGAAACCGGTTCCAACGACGCCCGGCTTCGCTTTCTGGCGGAATCCTCGGGCGGCGAATGGTTTGCGTGGGACCACGAAGCGCCCGACGCGATTGCCGCGAAACTCGACAAGCCGGGTTTGAAACTGTTGCGGGTCGAATGTGCCGGGTCGGAGGCCAATGAATTGTGCTGGTCCGCCGTTTCGGAAAATTTGCTGCTCGTCGCGGGTCGGTTGGCCGGAAATGCGGCGAAACTGCGGCTCCATTTCGGATATGGGAAGACCGTGCTGGAAACCGTCGAACGAACCGTCGAAGCGAATGACACCACAAGCGATCTGCCGGGCCGGATGTGGTCGCAGCTCCGGTTGGCCAAACTGCTCGACCGTCCGCGATACGACCGCCAGGCCGTACTCGACCATGGAAAAAAGTACCAAATCGTAACGCCGGAAACGTCGCTCTTGGTACTCGAAAGCGTCGATCAATACGTCGAGTTCGAAATCGAACCCCCGGCAAGTCGGCCGGAATGGCTCAAAAAATATCACGAAAGAATCAATCGAAAATTGAACTTGGCAAAAGAGCGGGAATCGGAGCGAGCGAGAGACGCCGAAACCAATCGACTCAAACGAGAAAAGAAAATCGAGGAGATGAAAAAAATTCTCCAGCGTGAATGGGATATCATCGTTCGCTGGTGGGAGCATCCGTTCCGTATGCCGCAAACGTCGCTGCAATTTCATCTTGCCCCGAAAAATCGCCTGGACGCGTTCGGTTTGCCCCGCGACCGATACCGCATTAAAAGTATTACCGGCGGCTTTGGGGGCGGAATGTACGGCGGCGGTGATTATGGTGGTGGCGGCGGCATGTACGGCGGTTTTTTCGGCAATCGAAGCGCCAAACCACAGCATTCCGCAACGACGATTTATCTTCAACCGGATTCCATACCGGCGACATTCCTCGCTGAAATCATTAAGGAAGCGTCGAAGTCATCGAAAGACGCGTATCAAAAATACCTCCAACAGAAGAAGCGATACGGTTTATCGCCGAAGTTCTACCTTCACTGCGCCGACTGTTTCGCCGGGCTTGGGGAGAAGGAGCTTGCGGTGCGAATTCTCAGCAATTTGAGCGAACTCGCGCTGGACCAGAAAGAAGTCCGCCGCGCTCGCGGACTGTACTTGCTCCACTGGAATCTTCCGGAGCAGGCGCTCGCGGAATTCGACCGGATCGCGGACACTCATTTGGCGGCGTTGGCCCAAACCCGGATCGCGGAGCGAACCCGAAGCCGGGACGACCTTCAAAAGGCTCTCGATCTGTACGGGAAACACCTCGACGTTTCCAAAATGTACGGATATACCCTCTCAAACGACATCGAGCGACATTTGATGTGTTTGGTCGAGGCGAATCGGCTCGTTGCGAAAGCGGAACAGTGGAAAATGGAGAAGCCAGCGGTTCCGTTTGACGCCAAACTGGTCAAGCCGCTCGACGGGGACATTCGAATCGTCGCCTTTGCGTCCCACGACAGAACGTCCTTCGATTTTGCCGTCACGGAACCGAGCGGCGAAATCACGAACAGGACGACACCGCTTTCGCTGCTCGGCGGCGCGATTGCCGGAAGCGAGAGTTGCGCGGAATACATGATCCGTCGTGCCGGGCAGGGGAAATTCAAGATCGCATTGGAGTATTTTGGGAACCAAAGCTTCGACGACGAGGAGTTTGAAGAGGAAGAGGACCTCTATCTGGAAGAAGAGGACGAGGAAGTCGAGTTCGTTTTGCTAAAACCGGTCAACCCGGAGATGAGACCGGGGTTCGTTTACATCGAGGTCTACACCCATTACGGTCGTGAAAACGAGACCCGGCGGACGCACATGATCGAACTGAAACCGGATACGGAAACCTACGAACTCGGTACGGTACGGTGATCCGCAAGCTTCGCTTCGCTTCACATGCGGCTCTTTAAAATATCATGAAAAAAATATTGATTCTGCTGTTTTTGCTCACGACGCCGGTTTCGGCGGCGGTTGTCGCTCCGAACGGGGCGAAGGAAATCGAGAATTACGTAACGTCGTGGATCGGCAACACGTACGGCGGTCTGAATCCGCAAACCGGCAAAGCACAATGGGTGCAGCAGGACATTGCCGGGATCTGCGTGACGCCGGACGGGACCGTTTACACGAACGTGCCGTGGGAAGAAGCGGGCGGGAACTGCTCCATGTACAAGGACGGCGTCATGCTCGGCGCGGCGATGCACACGCACGGCTGGGGCGCCCTCGGCGGCAAAGCGGTCGCCGTGAACGATAAATACGTGTACATCGCGATGGAATTCCACAACGAAGGGGGCAACCTCGTCGATCCGGGAACCTGGCCCGACAAGGGAAAACGCTGGTTCGGGGTGTCAAGACGTCTCCTAAGCGATTTCACCCAACCCGCCCCGTTCGAAGGCGGCAAAGGAGGAAAAGGGGACACGCTCGAAAAATCGTTTCTCGTGGTTAACGAAGTTCAAGAGGGCCAAACTGCCGAACAACAAGCGGGAATCACCGGACTTTGGGCCGACAACGAACGGCTTTATGTGAGCAACCCGCACACCAACTGCGTCGAAATCCATGATGCCGAAACGATGCGAAAGCTCGATTCGTGGGATTTTACGGAAAAGAAAATCCTGAATCCCGGCCAAATCGCGGCGGACAAACACGGCAATATTTGGGTCGCTCACCAATTGATTACGGATTCTTTCAAAGATTACGCCAACGAAATTTCTCGATTTGATTCGCGGGGAAACCGGTTCGAGATATTCCTCTCCGATGACGGAACGCCCGAAAACTTCGGCTCTTTCTGCTTTGGCCCGAACAACGAATTGTACGCGTTCAACTCGTCGGGAGCGATCATGGTGATCGAAAACATCGACCAATGGATCGATAATGCGCAAAAACACCGAATCGAAGACATGGATGAAAGAGCGGCGAGCACCTCTCCTTCCGCTCTGATCGGTTTTCCTCTTCGTTTGCAAAATCGCTTGTTCCCAAAAATCTATCCGTTCGGTGAATTCGGTGATTTGCGGTTTTTGAAAAAAGTATCTGCTATCGGTTGTGATACCGCAGGACGCCTTTATATCGTCCAAGATTTGGCATCAAACGGAGGCGGAGCGATTTTGGAATGCGTTCAGTTGACGCAAAAACCGAAAAGAAAAATTTCCGACAGGGAAATACTTGACGCGGAAATTCTATGGCGGCTTTCGGGGCTTTGTTTTCTCGATTGCGCGACGCTTGATCCGGACGACGAAAACATCGTTTGGACCAAGGAAGAAAAATTTCATATCGATTGGTCGAAGGAGCCTGGAAAGGAATGGTCGCTGAACTCCTTGACGCTCTATCCGACGATGATTCCGGAAGACCCGTATTACGATTTGAGGCCGCGCCTCAAGGATACCGCCGGAGTTTGGGCGCGTAATATCCGCGGGAACAAATATTTGTTCGTCAACGACATGAATGCGAGGTTCCTGCAGGTTTATAAAGCGAAATCCGTTCCTGAAAACATCGAATATTCCACCGAAAAAGGAAAGGTAACCGAAGAGGAATATGTTGACGCGTTGCGAGAAAACGGATACGACGCTGAAACGATCGCTCAATTCCAACAGGGGCATAAAAGAGCGGACGAGTTTCTCTGGTTCGTGAGCTTTTTCGGAAATAAAAACGCGCAATTCGGGCGAGGGTTTCCTTCAACTCCCAAAACGGAAGGGGCATGGATTTGGACGGATTTGAATTACGACAAAGAAAATCACAAGGAAATTTATTCCCGTCCTCAAAACGGTCAAGACGAACCGTCGGCGCAAGGATGGTGGGTCGACACCAACGGCGACGTCTGGCGAGTCACGGAAACGGAAGGGATACGTCGTTTTCCGATCCGTCCGGAAAGCGGCGAATTGTACTCGTACGACACCATGGTTGAATATCCCCACCCAGCCGAATTCACCGCCGTCAAGCGCATCCGTTATGACGCCGCGACGGATACGCTTTATCTCGGCGGGTGTACCGAAGAACACAAGAATCAGCATTGGAAACCGATGGGGCCGGTCGTTTGTCGGTACGACCATTTTCTCCACGGGGACGGCAAGCTCGCCTGGAAAATCGTACTTCCATACGTGACCGGTTCGAGCGGGCATGAGTCGTGCGAGCCGATGGGCTTCGACGTCGCCGGGGATTACCTGTTCGTCCCGTACACCGGGGCGTCAAAAGAAACCGGCTTCAAGACGGGGCACGTCGAAGTGTACCGCGTTTCCGACGGTCAAAGCGTCGGCTGGATGGAGCCGGACCCGAAAACTGTCGGCGAAGTCGGACTCATGGACCTTCGCGAATGCATTTCCGCACACCGGCGCCAAAACGGCGAATACGTCATCTTCCTCGAAGACGATTATAAAGCCAAAGTGATTATGTATCGGTGGAAGGGGAAAGGGGGAAAAGGGTAGAAGGGTAGAAGGGTAGAAGGGGAAAAGGGGACGCTCGCTTACGCTTCCCGCTCCGATTTTCATTTCTCATTTCTCATGTCTCATGTCTCATTTCTCATTTCTCATTTCTCATTTCTCAGTTCTCATTTCTCATTTCTCATTTCTCATTTCTCCCCCTCCGGTTTGACGACGGCCAAGACCGTCAAGACGGGCGAGACGTCGGGGTTGTCGGTTTCAAATGTAACCGTTTCCCGCACGCTTTTTCGTTCGTCGACTTTTGCGATCGTGAAATTC
>JAVBTU010000094.1:0-3914 GCA_031556015.1 Thermoguttaceae bacterium | reverse complement strand
ACGCTCGCTTACGCTTCCCGCTCTGTTTACTACTATGACCAACATCCTGATTATTGCCGGCGATTTTGTGGAAGATTATGAACTGATGGTGCCGTTTCAAGCGCTGCAGGTGCTTGGATACAGCGTCGATGTGGTTTGTCCTGAAAAGAAAAGCGGCGACGTGATTCGGACGGCGATCCACGATTTCGAAGGGGATCAAACGTACAGTGAAAAGCGAGGGCATAACTTCGCACTTAACGCCGACTTCGACAAGATCAAACCGTCCTCCTACGCCGGACTTCTGATTCCCGGTGGACGGGCGCCGGAATATCTGCGGCTCAACGACGAGGTCCTCAAAATCGTTCGCTCTTTCGTCGACGCGAAAAAGCCGATCGCCGCGATCTGTCACGGTTCACAGCTTCTCGCCGCCGCCGACGTGATTCGCGGACGTCGTATCTCCGCTTACCCGGCTTGCGCCCCGGAAGTTCGACTTGCCGGCGCGGAATACGTCGACATTCCCATGACCGGAGCCGTTTCGGACGATCTTTTCGTAACCGCCCCCGCTTGGCCCGCACATCCGGCGTGGATCAAAAAGTTTCATGAACTGCTGAGCCAATCGGAATAGGAAATCGTTTATGCTCGATATTCTTTACGAAGAAGGGCCGCTGTTGGCTTTGAACAAGCCGGCGGGCCTTTTGACGCAGGCCCCGCTCGGAATCGACAATCTGGAGCAGCGGGTTCGCGAACACTTGATCGCTCACGAAGGTCGCGGCGAAAACGGATACGTCGGCGTTCCGCATCGGCTGGATCGGCCGGTTTCCGGCGTGATTTTGTTCGGAAAACATTCCCGGGCGACGCGGCGGCTTTCGGAACAGTTTGAAGCCCGGCAGATCGACAAAATGTATTGGGCGCTGGTCGAAGGAAACGTTGAACCGGACGAAGGAACCTGGACCGATTACATCCGAAAAGTTCCGAACCAGGCGCACGCCGAAACGGTCGCGCCGATCGATCCACTCGCCCGGGAAGCGATTCTGCATTATAGGGTCGCCGGACGGTTTCCTTGGGGAACATGGTTGGAGATCCGCTTGGAAACCGGTCGGATGCACCAGATTCGCGTCCAGGCGTCGTCGCGAGGATTTCCGATCTTCGGGGACGCCCAGTACGGTTCCACGCGACCGTTCGGACCGCAAAGCGAACAGCCTCGGGACAACGCGATCGCACTGCACGCCCGATACATCGCGCTGAACCACCCGATGACGCGCGAAACTTTGAAAATTGTCGCACCACTTCCCGAACCGTGGAACGCCATGATCGAGTCGGAAACAGCGCCAAAATAATTGCCGCGTTTGCCGTTCGAAATCACCCCGCACTGACGCTTGGGGCTGGTACTGAGTGCGGCAAAATACTTCGTTAAAGTTCCGTAACCGTGAAGTTGCGGAATTTGATCGGGCCGCCTTCGGATTGCAGACCGATTTTGCCCGGCGTCGTTTCTGCTTGCGTGGTCCAGTTCACGATTTTGCCGTTAAGTGAAATCACGACCAAACCGTCTACCACCAGGATCTCCATCTGGTTCCACTGGCCCGGTTTCTTCTCGCCATTTTCGATTTTCCTGACGCCGCTCATCGCTCCGGCCAGCGCGGAGTTCGGATCGTCGACATGCCGATCTTTCGGACCGTCGATTCTCATTCCGTGAAACGCCCACAGATCGCCGGCATTGCCGTGCTGGAGCTGCACTTCCATTCCCCGCGGTAAAAAGCTTTCCTTCGGCTGCGCGTTAATCCGCAGGAAAACGCCGCTGTTGGTCGGTTCCACCCCTTCCGGCCAAGTGTATTCCAGCGAGATTTTGAAATTTTTGTAAACCGACTTCGTCGCGAGATACCCGAACGGTTTTCCCGTACAGGTTAAGACGCCGTCGTCGTTGAAAGAAAAAACATCCGCGACTTTCACATCCTTATCCGCATCCGCGACGTGAAAATCCCAAGCGTTCAAATCGCGCTCGGCAAAGAGGTTTTTCGCCTTGGAAGCGGGTTTTTCCTGGGCAAAACAGGTTGACGACGCCAACGCCAACACGCAGAAAATCGCCATAACGGAAACGAGTGGATTCTTCATCATCAAAAATCTCCTGGGAGTAATTGGAAGTAATGGGGACTACCCGGGGATTACGCTGCGCTTCATCCCCGGCTCATTGGTGCAAAATATTGTGTTCTTTAACGATCCGTTCTGTCCGCATCGCCTTCTGTGGGGCGGATCGCTTCGAAATATTTCCGGATCACCTGCCGTTGCCCCAGAGGAATCGGTTCGGATTCCAGCGCGGTTTCAGCGGCTTTTTTGAATTCTTTGTACGCTTCATCGTAAGAGCGTCGGACGGTTTCTTCACCCCCTTCGCGGGATTGCAGCGTTTCGAATTCCGACGGTCCGGCGCCTTGCATCCCGGAAACCTGCTGCATTTGCCGCGTGGAATCGAGTTGCGTTTCTTCGCCGGTTCGCGGATCGCCCGCTTCGCCGGTTCCCCAGGCTTTGCTCGGGCTTTTCGACTTATCCGTTCCTTTACTGCCGTTTTTCGGATTCGCGCACGCCCCGGCGCAGTTCGATTTGCATTGACTCAGCAGCGCGAGTTTACAGCCGAGCGATTGGCAAATCCCTTTACGGAGTTCCTGACTTTTGCAGACGCCGGCCAGTTCACACAGGGAATCCTTACACTCTTGGCAATTCCCTTCCTGCATTTCGTCGGCGATTTTTTCCGCGAGTTTCGCCAGCTTCGATTGGTTGCGGCGGTTCATTCCTTCGGTCGCTTTTTTCAGGGCGTTGCTCACGGCGTTGCGTTCCTGCTTGGACAGTTCGTCCGCTTCCAATTTTTCCAGTTCCTGCGCCGCCTTTCCATGTTCGCCGTTTTTCATCGCCTGCCCGGCGGAGCGGGTCGCTTCGGCGCTGGAAAGGGCGTCGCCGACTTCGGCAAGCGAAGCGTCCATCGCTTCGAGATTGAACGACTCCATCGCCTGGTTGAGCGACTGCTCCATCTGGGCGAGGGTTGCGAGGGATTCCTTCGGATCGGCGTTGACCTGTTCGAGCTGGTTCATCAGCTCCCGTATTTTTTCCTGGAGTTCTTCGAGCGGCTTTTCTTCCGGGTTCTCCTGGACCAATTCCTCCAGCGGCTTGATCAGTTCTTCTTCGAGCTGTTCGGTAATCGCGACGACCGCTTCGTTCGGGATCGCCGCTTCGGTCGTTTGGAGGGGATTGATCAGCGGCGAGATCGCACAAAGCGCAAGAACGAAAAACGACATGGCCAGCGCCCGATAAAAATTGTACGGCATCCGATACGGCTGGACCGCCTTCGGGTCGATTTGTCGCGCATGAACGACGGCGTCGGCCAATTGCAAACGCTCCATCGGCGCCGGATCGGAGCGACCCAAAAGGTGAATCGCCGTTAAAATCCGGTCTTTCAAGCCGTAATGCCGGTCGATTCGCTCCGCACTGCGACGCGGATCGTTCGGCAAAAAAAGCCCGACGATTCCGCCGATCAGGAGCCCGCAAAGAATCGCAAGTCCCGCCAGCCCCCAAAGGGATTCGAGGGAAAGCGTTCCGAACCATTGCAGGAACACCAACGGAATCACGACGATTTCGGCGAGAAGTACGCCGGTCGCCGAGGATTCGAGCAAGTTCTGGAAACGGTTTCGCTGCTGTTGACGACGAACCACGGAAGAAATGAGATGGTCGTTTTGTATCATAATAAACGCTCCTTCGGTATGCGCTCGAACGGAAAAAATCCCGACAACAACAGTCAAGATAAACAATTCTTCCGAAAAATACAAGTGTCTTCCACGAATTGGCGTGAGTGCCCCAACGTCGAAAAATATCGGCACTTCTTGAAATTCGATTTTGTAGCCGTTATACTCCGTTTTTCCGTGTCGATGGACACACGAACTCAACTTCAGATA
>JAVBTU010000297.1:0-4058 GCA_031556015.1 Thermoguttaceae bacterium | reverse complement strand
GATTACGCAATATCGGAATCTCCGCCCACATCGACTCCGGTAAAACGACGCTCAGCGAGCGCATTCTTTTCTATACCGGGAAACTTTACAAACTCGGTGAAGTTCACGAAGGAAGCGCAACGATGGACTGCATGGAGCTGGAGCAGGAACGGGGAATCACGATTTCCAGTGCCGCGACGCATGTCCAATGGAAAGACACGGAGATCAACCTGATCGACACGCCCGGCCACGTCGACTTTACCGTCGAAGTCGAACGCGCTTTGCGCGTCCTCGACGCCGCCGTGCTTGTACTCTGTTCCGTAGGTGGAGTCCAAGCCCAGTCGATTACGATCGATCGCCAGATGCGCCGCTACGGAATTCCCCGGATAGCACTGATTAACAAGATGGACCGCACCGGCGCCGATCCGGAGCGGGTCGTCAAACAGCTTCACGACAAGCTCGACTGCAACGCCGTTTTGATGCAGATCCCGATCGGCAAAGAAGCGAATTTCGAAGGCGTCGTCGATCTGCTCGAAGGAAAAGCGATCTATTTCGACGGCGCTCAAGGAGAAAAAGTCCGAATGGATGCGATACCGGCCGAGTTGGTTGACGAGTATAAGTCGAAACGCCAACATCTGCTCGAATCGCTTTCCATGTTCAGCGACGATCTGATGGAAAAGCTGCTCGCTGAAGAAGAGCCGCCGCTCGATTTGGTTCACCACGTCGTGCGGGAAGCGGTCTGGTCGCGGCAGTTGACTCCGGTTTTCCTCGGCTCCGCGTACAAAAACAAAGGAATCCAACCGCTCCTGGACGCAATCGCCCGCTATTTGCCCTCGCCGCTGGATTGCGAGTATTATGCGTATCAGGAAGAGGCGGCAGACGGCAGACGGCAGACGGCAGAAGAGGGACAAACATCGGACGATACGGAGCGACATTCTGAAGCGGAAAATCTGTCGTCTGTCGTCTGCCCTCTGTCGTCTGATAAAAAATTTCAAATCTACCCCGACACCGAAAAACTGCCGGTTGCGATGGCGTTCAAGATCGTCGAGGATCCGTACGGAACACTGACGTACATGCGGATTTATCAAGGGGCGTTGACCAAGGGGACGACGTACTTTAACCAACGGACCGGGGAGAAGCAGCGGGTCAGCCGGATTTTTCGGATGCACGCGGAGCAGCGGGAAGAACTGGAAACCGCCGAAGCGGGAGACATCGTCGCGGTGATCGGGCTCGATTGCACCAGCGGCGACACGTGCGCGTCGAAGCCGAATTACTGCACACTCGAA
Source organism: Thermoguttaceae bacterium (assembly GCA_031556015.1). Taxonomy (GTDB): domain Bacteria; phylum Planctomycetota; class Planctomycetia; order Pirellulales; family Thermoguttaceae; genus JAVBSX01. The sequence goes on along the minus strand of JAVBTU010000297.1, from coordinate 2,793 downwards.
TCGATCTACGTGCCGGAACCGGTGATCCAGGTCGCGATCAAAGCGGTCCAAACCCGTGACGCCGACCGGCTTGGCAAGGCGCTGTACCGTTTTCGCAAGGAAGACCCGACACTTTCAATCACCTCGGACCAGGAAACCGGCGAAACGCTGATCGCAGGGATGGGCGAGCTGCATTTGGACGTGTACGTCGAACGGATCCGCCGCGAATACAAGATCGAAGTGGTCACCTCGCCGCCGAAGGTCAATGACCGGGAAGCGCCGACCGCCGCCGTGGAATTCGACGTCAAACACAAGAAGCAGTCCGGCGGAAGCGGGCAGTACGCCCACATCGTCGGGACGATGTCGCCGATTCCGGAAGACGTCGACACCACGGACACGTTTATTTTCGAGGATAAGATCACCGGCGGCACCATTCCGCAGAATTACATTCCGGCCATCGAAAAGGGTTTTCGCGGCTCGTTGGAAAAGGGCCCGGTCGCGGGATTTCCTGTCGTCAATCTTTCGATTCTCATCAACGACGGTTCGTTCCACACGGTCGACAGCAGCGATTTGGCGTTCCGGATTTGTGCGCAGACGGCGCTGCGGGAAACGTTCCCGCGAATGAAGCCGACGCTGCTCGAACCGATCATGAAACTGGAAATCGAATGCCCGAGCCAATTTCAGGGAAACGTCGTCGGCGACGTCAACTCGCGGCGTGGTATCATCATGGTCACGGAAACCGTCGGCGCGACGACCCGGATCGAGGGGGAAATTCCGCTCGCCGAAACGTTCGGCTATTCGACGACGCTCCGCAGCATGACGCAGGGGCAAGGAACCTTTTCGATGGAATTCGCCAAATTCAAGAAGGTCCCCAACTCGATCCAGGAAGAAATCATTCGCCAAAGGAAAGAAAAGAAGTAGTTTTTTAAGGAAACAGTATCAAATTCAATACCACATTCAAAAACGATCACATGCAATCGCGGTCGTTGTTTTGACGCTGTTTCTCACTGTTTCTTCAGCCGCTCCAACTCTTCGGCGACGGCGTCGACGGTGAAACGGATTTGGTCTTCCTTGTGCGAGGAGCAGACGAAAAACCGCAGCCGCGCCGCCTTTTCCTCGACCGCCGGGTGGAGGATCGGTTGAACGTTGATACCGCGATCGAACAGCGCCTTGGAAAGTTGCAGGCAGAGCATCGAATTGCCGATGATCGCCGGGACCACGGCGGAATCCTTGCTCTTGCCGGTATTCAAACCTTTTTCCTTCGCCAATCGCAAAAGCAGCGCGGCGTTTCGACGCAGCCGCTCGACCCGCTCCGGTTCCCGCTCCAGCAATTGTAGTGACGCCAACGCGGCCGCGGCGTTCGCCGGGGAAATGCCGACACTGAACACGAAACCGGGAGCCGTGTATTTCAAGTACTCAACCAACGCCTTGCTCCCGGAAATATAGCCGCCGCAACTGCCGAACGTCTTGCTGAGCGTACACATCCAGACGTCGACGTCGTTGCGATCGATCGGGAAATGCTCGCCGATACCACGGCCCGTCTTTCCCAGTACGCCGAGTGAATGCGCCTCGTCGACCATCAGCATCGCCTTATGTCGCTTTTTCACTTCGATCAGTTTCGGCAAGTCGGGGTAATCGCCGTCCATGCTGTACACCCCCTCGACGATGATCATGACCCGGCGGTATTCGCCGCGGTGCTTCGTGAGGATTTCGTCCGCGGCCTGCCAGTCGTTGTGCGGGAACGGGCGACGCCGCGCTCCGGAAAGGATCGCCCCCTGCACGATACTGTTGTGCGCGAGGGCGTCATGGAGGATCATGTCCTCGGCGCTGAGCAAATGACCGATCACCGATTCGTTCGTCGAGTGACCGCCGACCATGACGATCGTGTCCTCGGTCCCGAGAAACCGGGAAATCGCGGCCTCGAGTTCGCCGTGGATCGGTTTTTCGCCCGACACCATCCGTGACGCCGAAACGCTGGTTCCGTATTTCGCACAGGCGTCTTGCGCCGCCCGGGTCACTGTCGGATCGCCGGACGTGTTCACATAATTGTAACTCGAAAAATTGATATATTCCTTCCCGTCGATCACCGTCGTGTCGCTCGTGACGCCTTCGTGAACATCGAAGAAATGGTTCAGGCCGAGTTGCCGTACCATTCCGAGCTTGCCGTGGAGCAGTTTGTATTCCGGGAACTGGTCGAACTTGTATCGCTCCTCGGTGATCTCGGCGTCCGGTTGCAGATTGTATGTCATCGGCCGGGCGAAACGGCGATCGGCCGGTTTCTCCTCGAACATCCGTGAATTGTCGTACGACTTGAATTCGCGGTCGTTCGAGCCGAGGCCGAGGTATTGTTTCGCGGCTTCGGCGACTTGCCGGGCGGTGAACAGGTCGGGGAGGATATGCTCCGGTAAACGTCCGCCGAAACGGTCTTCCAGTGACGCCAGAATCTCCATTCGTTCGAGCGAATCGAGGCCGAGCGCCGTAATATCCGTGTCGACGTCCATCTCTTGAGCCCGTTCTTTCGCGACCGCCTTGACGACCTCGACGACGACGTCGACGATTTCCTCCTCGGATTCGGGGGGTGCCATTTTCTGCAACACCGCCGCAGCGTCCCGTTTCGCGGTGCCGGCCGCCGGACCGGTCGTTTGATCGAACCCGACCGCTTTCATCCGTTTTTTCGTTTCGCTTCTTTCTTTGCGAAGCGTTTCGGCGAAGGAGTGGTCCGGCGTTTTTTCGGCGTCACGTTTCTCCGGCGCGGCCGGTTCCGCGGCACGTTCGATGATCGGGCGGATCACGGCGGTCGGCGATCCGTCGCCG
>JAVBTU010000337.1:0-8715 GCA_031556015.1 Thermoguttaceae bacterium | reverse complement strand
TTTTTTTCTCAGTACAGGTATTCCATCGACGAACTCACGTATTTTTTCGACGGCTTGGGCCTCGCCCCGGGAAATTTCATCGAAGACAAGTTCGGAAATGAAAAACCGAAATTCGTCATGCCGAGTCCTCCACCAGAGTTCCGAGTAGTATTGCATACTCGCCGTCGTCGCGATTGGACTTGATCGACTTGTCAACATGCTGATGAACGACGATTCCAGGTAGACGGAAGGCTTTTCTTCATTCATTGTCTCAAATCGATTGGTATTGGAAACAGACGGATCGATTAATATTCATTCTAAAAATCATTGTCGCGAATGTCAATGGTAAGCCGCCGGACACATCGAAATGAAACGGCCCCAGTTCGCTCGCCTCTTAATTTTCTCCCTCGGGCTGTGGAGGAAGAAGGGACGGCGGAACAGGAAGGGACTGTGAAGGATGAGCGGACTCCGGTTGGTCCAAAATCAATTCCTCTTCCCCGTCATAACCGAGCACCGGCGAGGAGATTTCGAGCGTGTTCGGGCCGCTGGGAAGATTCAAACCGTCGATCACAATCGAATCGAAACGGATCGGATAATGGATGACGCCGTCGTTCGGGCCGCCCCAATGCGCGGTTCCTATTTTTTGCAGATCGAACGTGAAGAACATCGGACCTTTTTCCGTGAGTTTGCCGCCGTCCGGCTGGAACGTCTGTCCCTGCGAATCGGTGAAGCGCATCCGCACGGAATTGCCCGACCCGTCGCTTGCGATCCGGACGGAAAGCGATTTCGGCTTCCCTTCGATCTTGCGGAGTTCGTCGGTATTCGGCGAAATATTCAAAAACTTCCAACCGGCGTCGAATTTGTACGTCAACTTCGCCGTCCCGTTTTCGCCGAGCTCCAGCTTCTGCTCCGACGCGATTTTCGAATCCCCGTCGGGGATAACCCGCCAGGATTTTTCGAATGTGTCCGGGGTGTATTTCGTGAAATCGTCGAACGGTTTCAAGCAAACCATACCCGACTGAAGTTCCGACACCGAATAATAGAAACGATAAAATCCATGCTCGTCCGCTTGAATCGGAAAAGTCAGCTCGTTAAACGATGTTTCGCCCTCTTTCAGTTCTATCGGTATTTCATCGACCTCCTCAATTGGTACGGCCTCATTGGTTGTTTGAGCCAACTTGATTCTTTCGAGTACATTATTTATGTCCGTTTCGAAAGTAAGCGTCTCGGAAAACGGAGCGCCGCTCGGATTGCTCAAACGAAAGAGAACCCGATCAGATAACAACTCCCAATAAACTGAAATCGGTTCCGCTGAAATCAGTTGAATCGGTTGACGCAACGCAAAACTACATTTTCCTTCCATGGGAACTGCGGAATCGCCCACAAACGTTCGGGGAACAGGATTTCTCGGTACTGGTACAAAGAGCAATCGGACTCCCAATTGCTCCATTTGTTTCGTGAAGGTTTTCGTGGAGCAATACAGAGCGAGCGGAAACGCGGGAATCTCCGCGATTTTCTGCAAAAATCCGTTGAGTTCTTTGCTTTCTTCCGGAATCAAATAAAGCGGTCCGTCTGAAACCGAAATGGTGAAACCTTCGTTGAAAAATTCTACACCATGGACTTCGGCGGCTTTCCGCTGCTCCTCCGGGAAGATTAAAGCGTTTTCCACCGCCTGAACGGATTCACGCTGTTCACCGAGATACGAAACGACGCGAAATTTACCGGTTTTACATGGAACGGTAATCGTTTTCCCTTTTTTATCGAGTGTCCAGATTGCGAGCCGTTGTTCGCTCTTTTGTCCCTCTTTGCTGAAAAGAAATACGAAATCGTTTTCGTCTTCGGTCCAAATTCGCTTATTGTACTTGAACCCGTCAAACGTTTCCGTAAACGTCTTCGCGGCGAGGTACGACGGTTTCGGGTCGTAAACCGGCGTTTGGTCTTTTTTGTACTCGTAGTTCACGGTCCCGAAATGGTGTTCCGGCTCTTTCGGATCGGTTCCGTCGTCGTGCCAGTCGTACCAGATCGACACCGGGACGTCGCAGGCGAGGTTGACCATCCACTGTCGCGGGAGCATCTTGCCTTGAAGCTCGTCGTTGTAGTTCGCCCAGGTCGAAGAGTAACCCCATTCGGCGGACAGGATCGGAATCTTCTTCCCTTCCGGGGCGTATTTGTCGATCATGTACCGTAACCGGGCGTATTCCGGAATCACGGATTCCGGCTCGCGTTGGCGATAGGGATGGACCGAAACGGCGTCCCAATATTCCAACAGGCCCGCTTGGAAACATTTTTCAAGGAATTCGAAATCGATTTCCGAAGTCGCGGGCCCGATGTACGTTTCGTCCGGAGCGGCTTCACGGAGCGCTTTACCGACTTCTAGCGCGAGCAGGATGTATTTTTCCGGGTCCGGTTTCGGCTTCCAGAAATGGATGTTCGGCTCATTGTACATTTCCCAAAGGATTCCGCGCCCTTCGAAATGCACGGCAGCCGCCGCGGCCCACTTGGCGAACGCTTTACGACCTTCTTCGCTGTACGGCGAAAGTCCTTCGTCGTAATGCCGATTCGAATAATCGAGAATGTAAAGCGGGCGGATTTTGTGCTTCTCCAAAGCGTCGGTCAAACGCTCGAACGCCGAGAAATCGTAGACACCTTTTTCCCGTTCGGTTCCATTCCAGCCGAAATCCATACGGATGATCGTCGCGCCGGACGCTTTCATCATTTCCATTTCGCCCGGCTTCGGATCGGTGAAATGGATGTTATAGCCGAGTCCGTCCGGAATCGTTTTCGACGGCAACTCCGGCTTCGCGGCGCAAACAAAAGAGGTCAAACAGAATACCCAAACCCAAGCCAATCGTCGAATCATCATCATTTCACCCAAGGAAGATAGTTTTGCCGGAACGCCAAAGGCGCCCGCTTTGAAGCGGAAGAAAAGATCATTTTACCGGAAACGACGTTCCGCGACCAGAGAGCAAAGCGGCAACCGGCGCGGGCGAGGCACCCACGCTCCATTATTTCCCGCGCTGATTGCCGTACCAAACGATGTGCATTCGCGGACAGGGCTGAAAACCGGTTCGGTCGCAGTATTCGAGAATCCGCTCCATCTTTTTGCGGAGGAGTTCCGAATCGGTTCCTTGCGGCATGAGGAGGACACGACTTCGCTCCACTTCGGGAAACTGTTTCAGATATTCTTCGAGGTCCGCGAGGTCGTCTTCCGTGTCGACGACGAATTTAAGCTGGTAGGAATACCGCCCGATCAGATTCCGCACGACTTCCGGGCGGTTGCGGTTCGCTTCATGCCGGGCGATCCGGGCCGGGTCTTTCAACCCGTGCGGCGTCGAGTTGGAAAGCTTCGGGCTGATCGACATCAGGTCGCACAGCACCGGCAAATCGAGCGTTCCGGCTGTTTCGATCGTGATCGTGTATCCTTCCGAACGGAGTCGCTGCGTCAAAGGAACGAGTTCCGCGTACAGCATCGGTTCGCCGCCGGTCAGCACGACATGTTTTTGACCGAGCCGCCGTACGATTTCCAAGATTTCGTCGACGCAAAGCTCTTCCGCTTCCCCGGCTTCCCAAAACGCGTACGGCGTATCACAAAAACGGCAACGAAGAAGACACCCGCCAACCCGAACGAAAGTACTCTCCGTTCCGGTCCAAAGCCCTTCTCCCTGTTTCGATGCAAAGGTTTCAACGATCAGCATGGGAATATCCTCGTTAGCGGCGTGGGTTTGCCCCGCGTTTGTGAGGTGAAACGTCGGCAAACTCTGTTCCGATTTGCCCATCACGCTGGAAAAACGACGTGAATCTGATATGTTATACGACATCTCTTTGAACTCCAATCCCCTGTTTCTCCTGTATTTTCAATGATCAAGAGACTGTTTTTCCTGACAATCGTGTTGTTTCCTTCCGTTGTCGCCTTTGCGGCGGAATCCTGGGACATTCAAAGCGATACCTGGGTCGCAACGGATCAATTGGGACGAACCCTCCCGACGTTCGAGCAGACAGGGCCGCCGAAAGCCGACAAAACCGTCGCGATGTTCTATTTTCTGTGGAACGGACGACACGGCGAACAAGGGCCGTTCGATGTCACGGAAATTCTCAAAAAAGACCCCGACGCGATGTCGAAGAAAGATTCGCCGCTCTGGGGGCCGATGTACGTTCCGCATCATTGGGGGGAATCGGTTTTCGGCTATTACGTCGGGGAAGACGAATACGTCCTTCGCAAACACGCCCAAATGCTCGGCGACGCCGGGGTCGACGTAATTATCTTTGACGTAACCAACCAACTGACTTATCCGGAAAGTTACAGGCCGCTGTGCAAGGTGTTTCACGAGGTCCGGGCCGCCGGGAATCACGCCCCGCAAATTGCGTTTCTGTGTCCGTTCTGGGCTCCGAAAAAAGTCGTCCATGAACTTTGGCACGATTTGTACGGAAAAGGGGACTACGACGATTTGTGGTTCCGTTGGGAAGGAAAACCGTTGATCCTCGCCGATCCGGGGTTGATTCTCGACTCCATCGAATCAAAACGCGTGGAGGGAAAAGCGTTTCCCGTCGAGTTGACGACGACGCTCGGCCAAAAATTCACGATCGACAAACCGTTTCTCCGGGTCGGCGCCGCCGTTCCAACCTGGAGCGCAAAGGACGCCGGTTTCACGATCACGCTCCGCAAAGACGGTCCGGACGGCGAAATCGTGAAGTCGAAAACGATCGCAAATCATCCCGACAACCAATGGGGAATGCTCCCGTGCGACGACCCGGTTCCGCCGGGGACGTATTACCTTGAACTGAGCGAACCGCGCGGTAAGGTCGGCTGGTGGACCGCGGATCCGCCGAAGGAACTGGTCGGAAAAATTCAGGCGTTCGTCGACGGAAAACCGACGGAGCAGCCCTTCGGAATGATTCTCGTTTTCGGCGACGAGCAGACGCCGAAAATTCTCGACTTCTTCACGTTCCGCAAACCGCAACCGGACTATTTCGTCGGACCGACCGGACCGAATCAGTGGGGTTGGCTCGAAGTAACGCCGCAACACGGGTTTTACGTGAACGAAAAAGACGCGAGCGGCAACGCGAAAAAAGTGATCGAAGAAGTCGCGGTCGGAACCGCTCAAAACGCCGTCGACGGAAAACTCGGCGTTTTGAGCAATCCGCGGTCTCACGGGCGCAGTTTCCACGACGGCAAGGAACCGGCCCCGGAAGATTGCGACTGGACCGGACGCAATTTCGAGGAACAATGGAGTCGGGCTTACCAGCTCGATCCGAAAGCGGTTTTCGTAACGGGCTGGAACGAATGGATCATGGGCCGGTTCGATGAAACCGCGCCGTTCAACGGCGCGGGTCCGGTTTCATTCGTCGACCAGTTCAACCACGAATTCAGCCGCGACATCGAACCGGTACGCGGCGGACATGAGGATGCGTACTATTACCAGATGATCGGGCATCTTCGTCGATTCAAAGGGACAAGACCGCTCGAAAAGATCGTATCGCAACCGATCGCGGTCGACGGGAAGTTCGACGACTGGACCGCCGTGACGCCGGAATTCCGTGATACCCTCGGCGACGTCGCGCACCGCGACGAACGGGGCTGGGGCGCCGGAACGCGTTACGAAAACACGACGGGCCGCAACGACATTGTCGCCGCCAAGATTTCCCGGGATGAGAAAAACGTGTACTTTTACGTCCGGACCGCCGCGCCGTTGGTCGGACAAAACGACGCCAACTGGATGCTCCTGTTCCTCGACGTCGACGGCAACGTCGAAACCGGTTGGTTGGGGTACGATTTCGTATTCAACCGGGCCTCCGGAATGTTGGAGAAAAACGTCGGCGGAAAATACGAGTGGAGTTCGCAGGAGATAATTTCGCACAAAATCGGCGAAAAGGAAATCGAACTGGCAATTCCGCGAGAAACGCTCGGCGATCCGAAAGCGATCCACTTCAAATGGTGCGACAATATCCGACAAACCGGCCAGTGGTCCGACTTCACAGTCAACGGCGACTCCGCCCCGAACGACCGGTACAATTATCGTGCGGAGTTTTAATGAAATGGAATTGAAAAACGCGATCGTGCTCGTTTTCGACGGGCTTCACAACGGTTTTTCCGGAGCGTACGGAAACGCCGGAATCACGACGCCGGCTTTGGACCGATTCGCTTGCGATTCGCTCCTTTGCGACCGGTATTATGCCGATACGCTCAATTTGTCTCGGCTTTGCCGGGAATATTGGTTCGGTATTCCCGCCGTGGAACCGGAGACCGGAACGGTCCCGCCGACGCCGAGTCTTCCGGCGCGACTTCGGGAAAAAGGGTATCGTACAATCCTGCTGACCGACGATTCGGAAGTTGCTTACGATCTTTACGCCGACGGTTTTTCCGAAGTTCACCGAATCGATGCAACCGCGCCCAAGCACTCGGCCGCGTCGCTGGAAGAAAGCCGATTCTTCCGCATGTTCGCGACGGCGATTGATCTTGTTACGCAAAAAGAGGAGCCGTATTTTCTCTGGGTCCATTTCAAAGCGTTCGCAGGTCCCTGGGATTTTCCGAATGAATACCGCGACGAACAGGTCGAAGAAGGGGATCCCGAACCGTATTCGGGAACGACCGTTCCTCGCTTCGACGATCGCTCCGCCGATGCCGAGCCGGATCCGGACGTGTTGCGGAGCGTCGTGGAAACGTACACCGCCGGTATCACGGTGCTGGACGAATCCCTTGCCGGTTTCCTCGAATCGCTTCAAAGCGGCGAACTCGGTCGGAAGACACTTTGCGTCTTTACGGGCGCCCGGGGATTTTCGATGGGGGAACACCGTTTGATCGGGCTGCCCGAACCGGGCGATCTTTGGGGGGAAAATCTGCATTTGTCGCTTTTGGTACGTTTTCCGGAACAAAACGACGGACAGCGAATGGTCCGAACTTCCGCTCTGACACAGCCGAGCGATCTTTACACGACTTTGATCGAGTGGTTCGACCATGAAAACGACGGCGACGGGCATAATCTGGTCCGGTTCTTGACGGACGAAGACGCTCCGATACGGGAGGAAATCCGGATCGTCGGCGATTCGAAAATCCGGGCGGTGATGCAAAGCGATTGGTTTTTTCGGGTTCGAACCGAAACGGACGAAATCCGGGGAACACGGCAAGAGATCGAACTTTACGCCAAGCCGGACGATCGGTACGAAGTGAACGAAGTCGCCGACCGGTGCGAGGACGTCGTCGACGAGTTTCTCGCGAAATGACACCTCATTTTTCACTCGTTTCCAAACCGACACGAAAATCATCGGCCAGTCCGTAAGAGTCGGCGAGGATTTTGACGGGATGGAAAACCGGCTTGGCGGTTCCCTGCTCCATCTGCATTTTACAAGCGCTGCAATCGGTCGTTCCGGCTTGGATATTTGCGTTGCGCAATGCGGAAAACAACCGAACCCCCATTCGCAGACTCATCGGGTAATTCGTCTTTTTCAGTCCGAACGTCCCGGCCAAGCCGCAACAGCCGCGTTCCAGACGGCGCACGTCCAGGCCCGGAACCAATTGGAGCAATCGTTCGGCGGCGGTCGGCGAAAAAACGTCCCCCCGGCTCAAAACGAGGCTCCGGCAGGGGGCGTGATACCCGACGGTCGCGTGGATCGGTTGAAAATTCAAACGCAAACGTCCCTCCTGATGCGCTTCGTCGAGGAACGTACACAGGTCCTTCGTATTTTCCGCGACGAGATCCGTATCGGGGTCCGGATCAATCAGCCGATATTCATGTTGCAAGCAGACGGCGGCGGCCGGTTCGAGCGTTACGATTTTATACCCTTGCCGGACGAGGTCGGCGAAGACCGCGACGTTTTTTTCCACGATCCGCCGGGCATGATCGGCGTGTCCTCCTGCAATCGCCGCGAGCCCGCTGCATTGCTGCCGAAGCGGGACGTGGACATTCATCCCCTGGTGTTCCAGCACTTTCACCGCGATCTCGGGAAGTCGCGTGTCGCAATAATTCCCGTAAGTGTCGACCAGGAGCGCGATTTTCGTGTCTCCGCGTCGCTGGGGCCGGGTCAATCGGCGTGTCCAGGAAATCCGCGACAAGTACGGAAGTGGAGCCAGTCGCGGAAGTTTTCGCCCTTGAGGAATCCCGATCGCTTTGTCCAGGAACCAACGAAACACGCGGTTGGCGAGGAGAAAATTCAAGGGAAGTCCGACAAAGGAAAGATTTTTGAGGATCGAATCGATTTTCGCGAAAAACAGGTCGGTAAACGGCATCCCATGCGCCGCCGCATAAGCGGCCCGACCGCGAAATGCGAGAAAGGGAATATCGACTCCGGCGGGACACTCGACCCGGCAGGTCTGACAATTCAGGCAGTAATCGGCGACCGACTTCATCACGGAGTCGGTCAACGCGTCCAGCTCCAGCTTGTTATCGAGAACTCCCTGCATCAGGTTGGCCTTGGCCCGGGGCGAAGCGGTTTCGTCCGCGACGAACCGGAAGATCGGGCACATACGCAGCTCTTCACTCCGAGAGCGGCATAGACCGCACCCGTTACACGCTTCCACGGTCGCTCGGATCGGCTTCGGGTCCCATTTCAACTGAAGCTGAAGCTGGTCTCGCTGTTCGGGGGTACTCATTAGGATGGGAGTGATCAGTAGCCGGAAATTTGGAGCACGGGCATCTTGCCCGTGACACACAATGCCGTTAAGGGTTTTTTTGGAGTGTGGCGCCTCGCCCGCACTTGAATATCCCGTTCTTTCGCTTCCCTCGCGAAGCGGAAGCAAGCCCG
>JAVBTU010000360.1:0-4212 GCA_031556015.1 Thermoguttaceae bacterium | reverse complement strand
TTTTGTGTGCATACTTGAAAGCGGTTGAGCTGTTTTGCATTCGAGAGAACGAAAAATTCTCGGATTCATCGGCTTGTCGTCGGACAAAATCGAAATGCTTTTCATCCACCCCGACTCTCGCGGCAAAGGAATCGGTAAAAGCCTGACGCTGTTCGCGATCCGTGAAAAAGGCATCCGAAAAGTCGATGTAAACGAACAAAATCCACAGGCCGTCGGCTTTTACGAACACATGGGTTTCGAGGTCGTAAGCCGTTCGCCGCTTGACCCGCAAGGTAAACCGTTTCCGGTTCTCATGATGGAAATCCCCGGTGATCCGAACATGTTGAACGACATTCAGAAGACGGCGGCGGAGCAGTTCGACCGCCAAAGCGACCGTTACGGGAAATCGCATATTCTCGCTGACACCAGCGACATTGCAGCAGCTCTGGATGGGATCGAATTGCGTGCGCGTGGAGCGGCTTTGGACATCGCCACTGGAGGTGGGCACATGGCTCTTAACCTGGCTCGGCACGGTTATCGCGTCACAGCCGGCGACGTTTCACAACGCATGCTCGATCAGGCCGCCGATCTGTTTGCCGAAGCGGGTTACAGCTTGGAAACAAGGCTTTTTCCCGCCGAGTCGATTCCCTTCGGCGATGCGACTTTCGATCTCGTCGGCTCACGAGTGGCTCCACACCACTTCAGCGATCCGGCGTCATTCGTCCGGGAAGCCGCCCGCGTTTTAAGGCCCGGCGGCATTTTTCTGTTGATTGATGGGAGTGTGCCGGACGATTCGCCGGACGTTGAAACATGGCTCAACCGGGTGGAAAAATGGCGTGATCCGAGCCACGGTCGGTTTCTTTCTCGCAACGAATGGGAACAGTTTGCCGTTGCCAGCAACCTTGTAATCGTCAAATCGGAACTTTTTCCGCGAGAGCAGCCGGACTTGAGATGGTATTTTGAAACAGCCGGAACACCGCAGCAGAATCGCCAACTCGTGTTCGATGCAATTCGCACGGCACCGGAAAATATCCGCAAAGCATTACGACTGACCGAGGAAAATGGCGTGATTCGATGGTTCTGGTCCCAAATCCGGCTCGTCGCGAAACGTCGATGATTAGATTGATGAAAAAGGAAATTGAAAGAATGACACCCAAACAACTCCTCTCCCGCTGGATCGAACTTTTCAACAGAGCCGACGCTTCCGGTTTGGCCGAGTTGTACCACGACGATGCAGTCAACCATCAGGTCGCCAACGAGCCGGTCGAAGGTAAGGAAAACATCCGAACCATGTTCGAACGGGAGTTCGCCGCTGCCGAGATGGTCTGCATACCTGAAAACCTGTTCGAAGACGGCCAGTGGGCAATTCTGGAGTGGAAAGACCCGCTCGGCCTTCGCGGTTGCGGTTTCTTTCACGTCGTCGATGGAAAAATCAAGTTTCAGCGCGGTTATTGGGACAAGCTCTCGTTTTTGCGACAACACGGTCTGCCGATTCCGACGGAGTAAACCATGACAACGGAAACGCAACCTTCACGACAAACGCTTCTTCGGCGACTTTTCGTCGCGGGAGCCGTTTCGGATATCATCGCTTTCGTTCTGCTGTTCGTTTCTGCCGGGACGTTCGATTTCTGGCAGGCTTGGGTTTATTGGATTCTGTTCACCACTTATCTCGTCGTCGGCACGGCATGGTGGCTCCGGATCGATCCCGGTTTGCTTGAGCGGCGACTCAAATACGGGCCGCGCAACGAGAAATCCCGGAAAGAGAAAATCCTTGCCGGACTGCTCCTCGGCTATCTTTGCCTCTGGCTGACCATTCCCGGTTTCGACCAGCGATTCCATTGGTCGGATGTGCCGCTTATTGGTGTCATTGTCGGTTTCGTTTTCAGTATTTTCGGCATCGCTTTCGTCGTTTATACGGCCACCTATAATCGTTACATGGCGGCGACGATCACCGGAGAAGAAAACCAGCCGGTCATTTCGACGGGACCGTATGCGTGGATTCGACACCCGATGTACACAGGAACGCTCGTTTGGTTCTTCTTCACGTCGCCCGCCCTCGGTTCGTGGTGGGGCATGCCCGCGACGCTGCCGATGCTTGTGATTCTCGTTTTTCGCATCTTCGATGAAGAACGGTTTTTACGTGAACATTTGCCGGGATATGCCGAGTATTGCAGTAAAGTTCGCTGGCGTTTGATACCTTTCATATTTTGACACCGAACAGGAGAGCATTGTGATCCAGGAAATCAGCCCCCATCGATTCGATCATCAATACCGTCCCCAACCACCCATGCCGGACAGTTACGGACTGGCCTACGACAAAAACACCGTTCTCATCAGAAAAAACGACGATGGATCGTTTGATTTTCCTACGTTTCGCGAGTTGGAAGCGAAGAACCCGAGTCTTGACAAGACGTTTGCTTATTTGTTCTCGATTGATCATCGGGCCTTTTATTTGTTGGATGAAACCGAATCACCACTCGGTTTCACTTGGGAGCCGATTCGCGAAACGATGAAGTCGACACCACGGCATTTAGCCTTTGCTGCCGTCACGGGTTACCAGTTGTTCAACTGGTACAAAAACAGGAAGCATTGCGGCAGGTGCGGTACTCCGACTGTTCAAGACGATAAAATACGTGCGATTTCCTGTCCGTCCTGCAAGCAAATGGAGTATCCCAAGATCGCCCCCGCCGTCATCGTCGGCGTCACGAACGGCAATCGCCTGTTGCTGGCAAGTTATCCGAATTATGACAAGTACGCTCTGCTGGCGGGCTTCGTGGAAATCGGTGAAACGCTGGAAGAGACGGTCAAACGCGAGGTGATGGAAGAAACCGGACTGAAAGTCAAGAACATCCGCTATTACAAAAGCCAGCCGTGGGCTTTGGCCGACAACTTGCTCGCAGGCTTTTTTTGCGATGTCGACGGTTCCGACAAAATCATGTTCGATCACGAGGAATTGTCCAATGCCCAGTGGTACGACAAACAGGACATTCCGTTGACGGATGATTACCGGGACGGAAGTCTGACGTCGGAAATGATAAGGCACTTCAAGAGCGGAAATCCGTAAAATCAAGTACGGCTCAACCAAATCGGGAGATTTATTAATGTTCAAAATGTACATCGGGCTATCGTTATTCGTTTTGTTATTCGGTGTTATGACGCCCAATTATTCAGAGGCTCAGGAGATGAAAAGAGAACAAGAGAAATCCAAGACGTTGCGACTTTTATTTCCCCAGTGGCAGGGGGGCAATAACAAACTCTATTCCTTGGGAGCGAAACTGCTGGCGTGGTTGGCTCCGGAAAACAACTATCCGTTAGTCGAGGTTCCAGTCGAACCCGCTGATGAAACGAAGCCGGAGAAGGAAAACGGAGTCGTCGCCCAAAGTGCTTTATTGAAACAATTAAAATCCGCCCAAAATATCATTGATGCCAACAAACCGGATCGAATCGTCGTTTTCGGTGGCGATTGCCTCGTCAGTCAAGCACCATTCGCATATCTGAACGAAAAGTATGAAGGCAAGCTGGGCGTGCTTTGGATCGACGCCCATCCCGACGTGTCGACGCCGGAAATGTATCACCACGAACACGCAATGGTCCTCGGCAACCTACTGGGTGAGGGCGACCCGAAGTTCTCCGCCGAGGTCAAAATGCCTTTGAAACCGGCTCAGATCATGTACGCAGGGCTTGGACCGACGTTGGAAAAAGAAGCGGAAATCATCAAACGCTTGAGAATCAAGCAAACGGGTGCGAAAGAGCTTGCGACCGACAGAGACGCCGTGATTCATTGGATTCGGGACAACAATATTCAACATTTGGCGATCCACTTCGATTTGGACGTGCTGGACCCGACATCCATTCATTCGCTTTATTTTTCCGATCCAGAGGCCGCTCCGAATGCGTTCGACGGCGTCACGCAAGGCAAGATGACCATTGAACAGGTCGTCCGGTTGATTTCCGATGCATCGAAGGAAACCGACGTCGTCGGCCTGAGTATCGCGGAACACCTGCCTTGGGACGCTCAAAACTTGAAAAACATGCTGGAACAACTGCCGCTTTTGAAATGAAATCGCTCGAACTGAAAATCCCGCCGCCGATTTTGGGGCTGTTGACCTTTGCGATCATGCTCGGTCTGTGGCATTGCCGTTTCTGGTCGCTTGCCAATCCATATTCGATTCCGATGGCGGTTCTTTTCGCCGTGGTTGGTGTCGCTTTCGGTTTTCCGAGCATGGTTCGATT
>JAVBTU010000209.1:0-4682 GCA_031556015.1 Thermoguttaceae bacterium | reverse complement strand
CATCGTCAAATGTTGACAGTCGAGCGGCACGACGCCACGCTGATAACCGTTCGTCTTGGAAGAAATCTCGTCGGCGGTGAGCATTTCCTCGCCGACCGCTTCGACCATCGGCTGGTTCTGATATTCCGCGAGACATGCGCTTTCGTCCCGGAATTTCAGGTTCATCGCATGTTGCAGCGCGGAAATCTCGTCCTTGTTGTACCGCTCGGGCCAGGCGACGACCGATCCGGCGTCCATCGCGTCCCGGTGCTCCTTGTAGAATTCGGTCGCGACGGCACCATCGCCGTCGTTGCGCAAGGAATCCGCCCGCAGTTCGGCGTACTTGGCCCAGAGTTTCTCGTTCTTCGGGAAGGAATAAACGAGTTTCGCCCGCTCCCCCTGCCATTCCGGGTGCTTTTCACGGCATAAAATGCGATCCGCCATATCCTCCGGCCTGATAACGGTACACGCCATGAGCCCGGCAATCTTCTTGCCCGGTCCGGCCATGCCCAAAACGTCCCCGGCCAAGACCGACTCCCGGCGGTCGCACTGCGACGGGGACCACGCGGACTCGGTCGTTTGCGGATCGTCGATCAGGACCAGCCGTGGCCGCACGAGCTTGCCGTCCGGACGAACATAACTGACGCCTCGAATCTCCGAGCCTCGCATCCCGCTACAGGAAATCACGACGCTGGACGCTTTCGAGCCTTTGATCGTCGGCAAAATAATGCGGTCGGCTCCCCACTCGATGCGGGTCGGTTTCCCGAAATGTTTTTGGCCTTTTTGACGGTTCGCGATTCGTTCCAAACATTGAATCGGGTAACAGACTTCCGGAAAATCCGCTTGCAGCAGTTCGTTCGTTTCGAGCCACGTTTTGATGTTTTCCAGCAAATCCTTGGCACGTTCCGCACTGGCCGCAATGAGACAAACCAGTGGTGCCGCGCCCCGGAACGCCGCCCAAATTACCGCGACCTGACACAACGAAGACTTTCCGCTGCCACGCGGCATCGCAATGGCGCACAGAGTTCCTTGCAGAACGGCCCGCTCGATTTTTTCGATAACGCGAAGATGATCTTCCGACCAAGCGAGATAAAAGACTTCGCAAAAGTACGTTTCGCAGAATGCCTTGAACGAGGAGAGCGCGGCGGCCTTCCGCTCCGGGTTCTCCACGGCGGGAATTTCGCCGATGTCCTGACCGGAGCGGACGATTTCGGCGTTCTTCGCCGCCTGACGCCGCTTGCGTTCGGCGTAAATTATGGAAGATTTATTAGTCATATTTTGGGGGGTGTTACGGGCAAGAACACTTTACGCTCCACACGGCCTATGGTAAAATTAGTTACTCGTTCAAATCGCAAATTTCACCGCCTCGTAACATGGATACCAACCAAGCACTTCTGATCGTCGATATTCAAAACGATTACTTCGAAGGCGGAGCTTTTCCGCTCGTCGGGGCATTGGAAGCGAGTGAAAATGCCAAGCGTGTACTGGAATTTTTCCGGGAGAAAGGTTGGCCGATCTTCCATATCCAGCACATCAATACGACTTCGTGTGCGACGTTTTTCCGGCAGCATTCGCCGGGCGCGGAAATTCACGAAAACGTCAAACCGTTGGATGGGGAGCTTGTTGTCGAAAAACAGTATCCGAATGCGTTTCGCGGAACCGGATTGATCGACGAGTTATGGAAAAAAGACGTCAAAGAAGTCGTACTTTGCGGCATGATGACGCACATGTGCGTCGATGCGACGGTTCGGGCGGGAAAAGATTTAGGGGTGAATTTCATCGTGATCGGTGATGCTTGTGCGACGCGCGACTTGGAATTCGAAGGAAAAACGGTTGCTGCCGCCGACGTTCACGCCGCTTTTCTCGCGGCTTTGAACTTTTTCTATGCCGAAATGAAAACGACGCAGGATTACATCGGCGGGGCTGTGGGATGATTGCCGGAGTTTTGCCCGCCGTTGAAAAGGTCAAGAGATGACCGTTTTGTTTTTAATGGTAAGGAGGAATGGTGATGACTCAATCCATCGCATTTTTTGCCTGCATAACCGTCCTTCTTTTCTCTTTCCAGAGTGTCCAAGGACAAGAAAAAGCAGTCGACACGATGAAAACAACCAATCCGAACGAGGATTCGCGGGAAGACGGCGTCAAGAACCATGTTCAAACAGCGACGTTTGCAGGCGGTTGTTTTTGGTGCATGGTCAAACCGTTCGATCAATACGAAGGTGTTATCAATGTCGTCTCCGGTTACACTCTCGGAAGTAACCCGAAATCGGAAAAAGACGAATCCAACGAAGCCGTTCAGATTACGTTCGATGATCGAAAAATTTCCTATGAACAGCTACTGAAAATCTACTGGCGACTCATTGATCCCACCGACGACGGAGGCCAATTCGCGGATCGCGGCAATTCCTATCGAACCGCCATTTTTTACCATACGGAATCGCAACGCATCGCGGCGGAAAATTCAAAAAATGCACTGGAAAAGGAAAAGCGATTTTCCAAACCGATTCGAACTCGCATTCTCCCGTACAGGGATTTCAAAGCGGCGCAAGATTGGCACCAGGATTTCTCTCGAAAAAATCCGGTTCGATATGACCAATTTTTTTATGCGTCCGGTCGGCCCGAGTTCCAAAAAAAATACTGGGATACGAAACCGATGAATGAAAAAGAGTTGAAAAAACGATTGACCGACCTGCAATTTCAGGTGACTCAAAAGAACGGGACGGAATCCGCTTTTCGAAATGAATACTGGGACAATCATGACGAAGGGATTTACGTGGATATCGTCGACGGAACCCCGTTGTTTTCCTCACTCGATAAGTTCGATTCCGGCTGCGGCTGGCCGAGCTTCGGCAAACCGCTCATCGACACAAGCCTTCATAAAAAAACCGATTACACCCACAATATGAAACGGATCGAGGTCCGAAGTGCGAAAGCGAACTCTCATTTGGGTCACGTTTTCAACGACGGCCCGAAAAAGTTCGACGGACGACGTTACTGCATCAATTCGGCGGCTTTACGGTTTATTCCCAAAGAAAAACTTGTCGAGGAGGGATACGGTGAATACCTGAAATTGTTTGAAAAATCCGACGACAAGTGAAACGTCTCAGCAGGTTTTATTCGAGATTGTCGGACACCGCAAAGATTTTTGATTTCAGAAATCGCTTGGCAGTTTTCGGGATGACCGGAAGATTATCGATGTCGCTTTCCTCAATGAGCGTGATCGGTTTTCTCAGCTTGAGAGCCTCGAACATTTCCGCTCTGACGCCATCGCTTTTTTGCCATTCCGCCATACCTAAAATCAAGAGCTCGTCCGAGCGGCGCAGAATTTCAAGATCAATTTTGAGAAAGGAATCGTGATCCAATTCGAGGCCGCCCAGTTCCACGGCAGGGACTGCGTTGGCAAGCGGGTTGAACGTGACGATTCCGGCTTTGAGGAGTTTGGCCGTCGCCCGGCAGGAGATTTGATACCGGCGCCGCATTTCGTCGGGATCGGAGTGAGTATAGGGAGTTGAAAGATAGAGCATGAAATATCCTTATCTTACGGTGGTGGAAGATGTTACGACGTTTTTTTCAGCGAACCGCAGGATACCATAAGCGGCCTACCCTTCAACTTTTCGCCGTGAGGAACGTTGCCGTAACCGAGAAAAAGTAAATTGCCGATCTTCCGAGGGGGAAAAGGCGTGAATCCTCTGGTGTTCATAATTCCACATTGTAGTAAGGAGGGGAAACGACTGCACCACGCGGCATAGTCGCCAAAGAGTGGGTTTTTGGCCGATTTTTACCAAAAATTTCCCGAAATTATTTTGAAAAAATTATCCGAAGGCGTCAAATTCCGCAAATCCCTGGGTCGCTTGACTGGAATCGGATTCCAGTGACCAGAGCCATCTTTTGGAAAATTGTTCCTGCCGCTTGCGAATTCCAAGTTCGTCGGCGGCCCGCCAAACGGTACTGACCTTGAATCCTTTTTCCACGGCGTCACCGAACACCGTGCCCGGTTTCGGGTCGTTTTTGTTCCCGGAGGGCTTTTCGCCGTCCTTGAGGTACTCGACGAGCCAATCCTGGGCCTCCTTGTTCTTCTCACTGGGCCGCCCCCGCCCGGAATAGTGCCCGTTTTGGCCCTGAAATTGCCTCAGATACTCGTCGGCGTCCATGCTGATATTCGTATCCGTAAAACTCACGACGCCGTCGTTGACGATGTAAGAGAGCCCTTTCGGATCGATGAGCAGGTTGTTTTTCGCCAAAAGCATCCGCCTGACGCCACTGTCGCGATCATGGTAAAAATTCCAAACGAGGCGGGCCGCGTTGGTATACGCGATGGAACCGGCAAAAGCGTCCTTCGCTTTGCTCATATCGGCCCCCTTTTTCGGGTGTCCGACGCCGACGAGCGTGAATTTCATCTGATCGGCGAGTCGCATCATGGGCCGGAACGCGGCACGCACCTGATTGTTCTTGAACTCGTCGATTTCGCCCATGAATGCGGTGATCGGATCGAAAATCACGAGCTTGATATAGCCTTTTCCATACTGATCCTCAAGCTTCTCGAAATTCTTTTTCAGGATTTCCACATCCTTGATGGAGAATTCCCGCGGGGTATCATCCGGTTTTCTGATGCACTCCGGAATGTAAATATGGTCCGGATCGCCGCCGTTGTCCTCGATTCGTGGCCGCAGGGTGTCACCCGCACCGTCTTCCGAGGTGAAGAA
>JAVBTU010000509.1:0-5968 GCA_031556015.1 Thermoguttaceae bacterium | reverse complement strand
CACCCTCCGCCGACAACACCTCGCGAATCACGGTTCGCGGGGCGGTTGTCGTTACGACCAGAGCGTCATGTCAGGCTCGTCTTGATGTAACGTAAAAATATCGGGATCGTAAACAGGCAACGGGCTGTCGAGAATCATGATATCGTCCGGGCAACGCGGCGGAGTCGATTTCCAATCGAGTAACAGTTCCTTAGCTGGACCGATTTTGTTAATATCTCCGGTTCGCATGGCAGCAACCGCGACATAGCACGGGGCGTTTTGCCGGAAAGACGTTTGATATTCCATCATCTCAGGCGAATAGCAAACGGTTTCACTCGGCTGCCCATCAGTCGGAACCGGTGACGCCGACGAATCCCAGATTCCAAAAAAACAATCGGAAACTTCGCTCCGATTCGCCGACCAGTAGATTGTCGTTTCGCCGTTGAAAATCGAAGATCGTAAATTGTAAATCGTGGGGAGTGGCGAAATCTCCTCGCCGGGGTGAATGGAAATCAATCTCACGTCGAAGTCCGTGGCGTCTTTCCAGAAAAGGGACGACGTCAGCACCGAGATTTCATATTCGCCGTCGGGGAGCAATACGTTTTCGAGTGAATTTTGCTCCGGAGTGAGGAATCCGAGGTCGTGAGTCTCCCCGGAAGCGATGTTTTTCGCTAAAATGCGCCATCTCGGTGGGACGAACGCTTGACGGTGGAGCGGAGTACCGGCTAAAATGGGGGTGATGATGTCGAAGCGACTCGGTAACACCGCTTCGTATTCGACGATCCCGGCACCGAACCGGATCGGGAACAGGTTTCCCTGCGATTTCCAGATATCGAACCGGGTCGGGATTTTTCCGAAGCGGACCGCGAAAACGTTATCCGAAATGACATGGAAGCGGTTGTTTTGCTTCCATTGATACTGCCACGAGGAATCGAAGCGGAACGCAAAACCCGTATTCGGGTCCGGATGATACCGAATCGCATCGAACCAGTCCTTGTGGAAACAAAAAGCGTACTGGCTGGCGTCGTAGTGGAGAGCGAAGTTTGCGACGTTTTCGTGACGCCCTAAAATAGAAAACCGTGACGGAACGCCGCTGAAAGCCACGGAACGAACGACAAATCGGTTCGGAACGGCGAAACCCGCATTTCCAAAGAAGCGAACCGCCGAGAAACGGTTGTAAAGAGATAGTCGCCTGAAGGAGCGAAGGTCGAAAAGATTCGAGACCTTCGCTGTTTTGAGAATGGTCTGTTCCGAAGTGAGCCGAACGGGTAGAATATCCCGGACGGTTGGGCAGGCATCCAAGCGGGCTGGAAAAGTCGATTTTGGCATGTGGTGTCGCTCCAACTGGAATTACGTAGAGTTTCAAATTGTGTAGATTTAGAAACGCTTTGAAAGATCGATCAAGGATTTGTGCATTATTCCACGTTGAATTTACTCCTACATCATAACCCGGGAGCCCCGGTAGGCGGCTGGAGCTTCCGCTCCGATAAGTAAACCGCGAGATGGTCGTTTCACTCCCGATCTCGCTAACATTACAAAAAAATTCACAATCTTCCCCTGGAATTGTATAATACGGACACGATTGCCGGGACTAGGACTTTAACATGTCGCGATTGATGATATCTTTTGTAGCAATTTTCCTCTTTTCCATCGTCCTGACGGGGAACCTCTTCGGCGATAATCGCTGCAATATATTTCTCAAATGTGATCCCGCTTCCTTTCGAGCGGCCGAACGCAACGCGTCTTGGACCGTCGCCGAGGCGGGAAAGCCCCGCCTCCGAATCGTCTATCAAGAAGATGCGTCAAAAAATGAACTCATCACCAACACCGTGGATTGGATCAACGATTATGTACGGCATGCGACGGGAAAATCCCTTGAAGCGGGCGATACAGTGAACCACGATGCAATGCCAACCCTTCATATCGGGTTCGGAGAGTCGGCGCGAAAGAGATTTGAACAATTATCATCCGATTTCAAGAGGAAAGTCGATCCTGGCCAACAAGGATTCGTACTCACGCAAGTCGGTGTCGGCGATCAAAAAGACATGGTGTGCTGGTCACCGACTTCGCTGGGATGCCGATACGGGTTGATCGAATTTCTCCGTTCCCTGAAAACGGAAAACGGCAACATTATTTCGGACGTCGCCCGCGTCGTGGACGCCCCGGATTTTCCGGTGCGGATCTATTATGTCAATTTCGCGGAACACCTCCAAAACGCGTACAATCCCAACATGCTTTTCGAATCCGAAGTCAACCGCTGGACCAAGCGGGATTGGGAGCGTTTTATCGACATGCTCTCGGCGTATCGGTTCAACGTCTTTGAATTCTGGCTCGCTCCGACGCTCATGGGGACGAGCGACGCTATGAGAAACGGCCCCATCGCCAGGGAATTTGCCGCGACCATCAATCATGTCATCGCTTATGGAAAGCGGCGTGGTGTTTCCGTACATCCGATCGTGACCGTCAACACGCTCGGGCCCGAGTGGAATTGCAATTGTCCGAACGATCCGAAGGAAAAAAAGGAAATTCTCGACGCTTGGGATTATTGGACGAAAACGATGAAAGGCAATGATTCCTGGGGCATTTTTCCCGGGGATCCGGGCGGATGTCGTCGCAACGGATGCACCAAGGAAACATACGTCGATCTTTCGCTGGAACTTTCCGAGATCATCCGCAAGAACAATCCCGGAGCCCGGGTCGAGGTCGGAACCTGGGGCGAACCGTTCTCCGCTTGGGGAATACCGCTTTGGACGGCGGATCCGGAGCTTGCACGAAAATCGATGGAATATTTCCTTCAAAAGTTGCCGGAATTTCCCGAGGGGACATTCACGAGCATCAACACCGGCTTCAGTCCCGACAGCGATCCGACGCAAATCGGCGGGGACGGACGCCCCTTTGCGAAAAGAGCGTCCCGGCTTGTACCCGTGCTGACGTGGAACTACAGCGCCACGGATGGTGAAGCGACCGTGTATCCGCACTGCCGGGTTCGGCGGATGATCGAACAACGAAAAATCGAACGGGATCTCGGTTGTTATTCCGGCGGTATCACCTACACGGTGACGCCGCAACTCCAGTACGCCCAGGCATTTTGCGCCGGGGAAACCTGGTGGAATGTCGAGCGCACTCCCGAAGAGATCCTCTCCGATTTCGGTCGTTTGACTTTTGGGGAAGGAAACGAGGAAATCGGTTGGTTGATCGAAGAGTTCGAAGTCGTTCCCGACTGGGGTTATTACGCTCCGTTTCCGTACACTCCGCAACGGCTTGCTGAAAAAATGAGCCGACTCGATCTTCTCCTGGAGCGGGTTGATACCAAAATTCCGTCGCGATTGCCTCTTGCGACGTCGCAGGAAAAATACACGGAAACGCTGGTTTTCTTTGCCGGGCTTTTCCGAGATTTAGCGGAAGTTTCCATGACTGCGGATCAAATGAACGTCGATTACCGCCGTATTCAACCTGATGGAGCGCCCGAGGGGATTCCGGTTTCGCTTTCCGCAGCCGAACGATTGCTTGCGGAAAAACGGGACTTCGACGGTCGCGATACGCTGGAATCTTCAGTAAAAAAACTTCGCGAATTGGATGTACCCCATCTGAAGGATTTGTACTGGAAAAGAGCGTACGGGATTTATGACCATATCGTTGCTCCTGTCGATTCGCGGACCGATGTGGCGATGAACAATCTTTTCAATTTTTTCAAAGCCTCTTCCGCCTATACCCGTGATCTTTCCGCATTGGAAGAACCGCTCCGAAAAACGCAAAAGCCGTTTTTGGTCCTGCCATTCAGCGGTGATCCGATTCCCGGTTGGACGATGAAAGGCTGGGACGCCCACGGCGACATGAACGGCGAATCGTGGCTCGCCTGTATGTCCGAAGGGATTCTTTCGACGACGACTTTCAAAAATGAAGGGTACAAATGGCTCGTCCTTCGCGTTGCAGACGGGCCGTCGGACGAAAAGAAAATCATCTGGATCAACGGACAAAAAGTTGCCCAGTTCCAACGGTCCGGTTCGCGTGCTCCCGAGGCGAAGGAATGGGAACACAAATCCGGATTTATTACGAAAAGCTATCCGATCCCCGAAGGTCTCCTGGAGACGAACACGATTGAAATCAAGTTCACCGAGCCGGGCATTGCTATTGCGGGTATCGCTTTATCCGTGGAACCGATTGGCGAGGATCCTTGAGGCAGTTCAGGAATTGGGTGCGAATAATTTGGGTAGCGACTCGGCAACATAGGTTGTATTTGCGGCCTTGTTGATCCTTTTTTCTTTTTCAGGGGCCGCTATGAAGCGCTAAAACCGAAAAAATCGCCCCAACCGAGCTGGTAAATGTCTCGGGCGGTTTGGCAGGCATCCAAACGGCCTGGAAGAGTCGATTTTGGCATACGAAAACCTCAAAATTATGTGGAGCTCCACATAATCAAAACCATGATATCTGTACGTCTCCCTCAATTTCCTGCCGGGCTTGCGTGCCATCGAGAATCGTCTGTCGAATCCAGACGCCGACGCTCCCGCCGCCCAATACCGCCTCGACAATCGCCGCTTCTTCCTGCGATTGACAGAGGTTGAATTCGATTCCGTCGGGCGCGATGTTCTCCGTCGCCGGGTCTTTGAAGAATCCGCCGCTGGGCAGGTTGATCCCGATATCAAGATCGGATGCGAGTTCGATGACGTCACCGCTGGACCAGTAGACCGCCGTCTTGCCGCGCAAACCTTTGACGGAGTTTCCCGAAGCGAGAGCGACTTGCGTGCCACCGACCTTGATGGGACGGTCCAATGTCCAGTCGCCGGAAAAACGTTTTACAATCAGAGTTCCTGCTGCGGTGCCTGCCGCCCAGCTTCCGCTTGTCAAAATGACTTGATCGATGGTGGCCTCCTCGGTTCCCGTTCCGGTAATGGTCATACCTTGCGTGATCGCGGCGGTGCCGGACTTGAACGGAATGCTGCCCCACACGATGGCCTTGACGTAAAGCGTATTTCCGGACCGGTAATCGACGTAACGCAGATCGTTTCGCGTTTTATTGCGAATCCAAAATCCCCGCGTCGGCCAGCCGGTGGCGTTAGCAACGTTCATCGCCTGCGTGATCGTGTACGACGGCGAATAGTTGGAACTGCATGTCGTGGCGGCACCGGCGGGCTTACCGGTCCAGACGGACAGGGCGGACATCGCGTCCATCGGACTCGTCATTTTGTTCTTCACGACGGCGAGGTGATACCGCGTTCGTCCGAACCCGTCGTTCGTCTCAAAACCTTCCAGGTTGGGCAGGAAGTTTCCTTTCGGAAACGTCACGGTAAACATATCAGTATAAGTGTTACTCGGACGGAGACTCGCGGCCACGACGTCGACGAGAATGAAACCGGACAGGTCGCTGTTATAGACCGGAACGGCTGTGGCGTTACCGCTCAAAAACGTTTCGGGACCGTAGTTGCCTGTTCCCATCTTGAGCGAAAGTGCCTTGGTCGATGCGACGTAGTAAAGGGACAGTGTCCCTTCACCGAGCAATGCCGACGCCTTTTTTATCGCGACGCCGGTCACGTTCGGGCCGGACACGGTTTCGATCTCCGGTTGCTTGCCGGACACCTTCATACTCAGGATTTCCTGATTGGAGGCGTATTTACCGCCCTTGAACATCACGAAAACGTCACCGGCGACCGGAGCCACCGGCAAGGGCGAGGCGAGCGTCAGTTTTTTACTGGCTAAATCCCACTTGCGGATGTGGAAAGTGATGCCCCGCAGGGCGGCACTGGTGCCGGGACCGCAGAAATAACCCATCGCACCGTTCCAGAAATTATCTGCTTGGGTAATATTCGTCGTTGTGACGATGAGTTGAGTCGAAGAAGTGCCGACGATCCGCTCGGGCGGTGTGGCGTCGGGACCGGAAAGGTCGCTGGAAGCATAGTAAAGGCCGACTTGGTCGGGGGTAGGTATCAATTGAGGCTCCTTTTCTCTCACGGAGGCACGGGGGCACGGAGAGGGTTATTGAATGTGGAAAGAT
>JAVBTU010000035.1:0-2747 GCA_031556015.1 Thermoguttaceae bacterium | reverse complement strand
CAACCGCAACTGGTGCGCGACGGCCGTGTTGAAGGGGATCATCGCAACGGCGCAGTTCGCCGAAGCCCCGACGCCGCGGAATTCGAATCGGTTGCCCGTGAAAGCGAGCGGCGAAGTCCGGTTCCGGTCCGTATTGTCGATCAACACTTCGGGAATCAGGGCGACGCCGAGCTTCATCGCCCGCTTCGCTTCGACGAGAATCTCCTCGAAACTGTCGCTCTGTTCGAGTTTATCGAGAACGGCTGAAATCTCCGAGCCGAGAAAAACCGAAATGATCGCCGGCGGAGCTTCGTCGGCGCCGAGCCGATGCGCGTTTTGCGCGGTCATAATGCTCGCTTTGAGCAGCGCGTTATGTTTTCGTACGGCCATGAGGATGTTGACCAGGAACGCGATGAACTGGATGTTTTCGGTCGGCGTTTTGCCGGGCGTGAGCAATCCGACGCCGGTATCGGTTCCAAGCGACCAGTTGCTGTGCTTGCCCGAACCGTTGATCCCGATAAACGGTTTCTCGTGGAGCAAAATTCGAAAACTGTGACGCCGCGCAACCTTCTTCATGAGCGACATGAGGAGCTGGTTGTGGTCGTTCGCCAAATTCATCTCCTCGAAAATCGGCGTGATCTCGAACTGATTCGGCGCCGTTTCATTGTGTCGCGTTTTCAGCGGAATTCCGTACTTGTATCCTTCGTACTCCAGATCTTTCATGAACCCGACAACCCGGGTCGGAATCGAACCGAAGTAATGATCCTCAAGCTGTTGGCTTTTGGCGCTTTTGTGCCCCATGAGCGTTCGTCCGGTCAGGGCGAGGTCCGGTCGGGCCGCGTAGAGCCCGTCGTCGATCAGGAAGTACTCCTGTTCCCAACCGAGGTACGGCGTCACGCGTTTGACGTTCGGATCGAAATAGCGGCAAACCTCGGTCGCGGCCTTGTCGATCGCGTTGATCACTTTCAGCAGCGGCGTCTTGTAATCGAGCGACTCGCCGGTGTAGGAGATGAACACGGTCGGGATACAAAGCGTATCGTCGACCAGAAATGCCGGGGAAGACGGGTCCCACGCCGTATAGCCGCGGGCTTCGAACGTGTTCCGTATTCCACCGGACGGAAAGCTCGACGCGTCCGGCTCCTGCTGGACGAGCAGTTTCCCGGCGAACTCTTCGATCACGCCGCCGGATCCGTCGAACGCGATGAACGAGTCGTGCTTTTCCGCAGTCCCGCCGGTCAGCGGCTGGAACCAGTGCGTGTAATGCGTCGCGCCCCGTTCCAAGGCCCAGCGTTTCATTCCCGCCGCGACGTGGTCGGCGATATCCCGGTCCAGGGGGACGCACTGATCGACTGCGTCGCTGATGGTCTGCATCGTCTCTTTCGAGAGATACTTGCTCATCTGTTGGCGATTAAACACGTTTTTCCCGTAATACTCGGACGTCAACACCGCCGGCGCTTCGGTCGGAACCGCCTTGCGTTTATACGCCTCTTCCACAACTTTAAATCGAAGACCCATTAGAGTTTTTTAATTACGAATTACGAATGAAACGGAGCGGGAAGCGTAAGCGAGCGTTTTTTTCTCGTTTGTTATTTGTTATTTGTTATTTCTTATTTTACGCACGCTTACGCTTCCCGCTCTGTTTAAATTCCCGCTCTGTTTAAATTCCCGTTCTGTTTTGCTTTTTACATCATCACATAAAACAATATACAGAAGAACTGGCAGATGGTTCCGGCGAGGACGAAAAGGTGCCAAACGGTGTGGTTGAACGGGACGAACTTCCATTGATAAAAAATCGTGCCGAGCGTGTACAGAACGCCGCCGGCGACGAGAAGTACGAGGCCGGGAACCGGAATCGTCGCGATAAGCGGCTGGATCACGAAAACCGCGATCCAACCCATACCGATGTAAATGGCCGTGGAAAGAAACGGAAACTTTCCGGTCGCGTGGATTTTGAAAATCATCCCGAAAATCGTCAGCCCCCACACGATCCCGAACACCGTCCACGCGATGCCGGGATATTGCGGACGAAGCGTGACCAGACAAAACGGCGTATACGATCCGGCGATCAGGAAGTAAATCGCGATGTGATCGCAGACATTGAGAATCCGTTTCGCCCGGGGATGCGTGATCGCGTGGTACACGGACGAAACCGTGTAGAGCAGAATGATCGACGACCCGTAGACCGAGGCGCTGACCGTTTTCCACGCGACTTGCGTTCCGCTTTGGACGGCGAACATGACCATCAGCACGATCGCCGCCGCACCGAAATAGCCGCCGATCGCATGAGTGGCAGTATGCGAAATCTCCTCGGCAATGGTGAAACCGTGAAAGACCTCAGTGTTTTCGTCTCGGTTCATAGGAATAAGGACCGGAACACGGCAGCGTTACACCGCCCAACGGGTCTATCGGCCTATCAGGTTGACTTGACGGAAAAACCGAAAAACCCAAGACGCCAGTATACCGGATTCCCGACGATTCGGAAGGCCGACTTGGCATATTGCCGGGCAGACTGTCTTCAAGTTTCACGTTTTGAATCCGAGTCGTTCGGCGGTTTCGCTCGGATCGGCTAAGCATTTTTAGCGAACCTCCCGCAACGTCCGCTCGCCGCAGTGCAGCAATTGCGTCACGGACACCGCAATGTTCGTCAACACCGTCCAAATTTTTCCCGGACCGGAACCACGTCCGGATCAAGACTACTCACAAAGTAACGAGTTTCAAAAGACGGAGCTTTCCCCTTGAGGCGAATCTCCTTATCAAGACGCAAAAGC
>JAVBTU010000112.1:0-4299 GCA_031556015.1 Thermoguttaceae bacterium | reverse complement strand
GCAGGCGACGGGGCTAACTTATTTCGTGAACACTTGAAAAAACTTCGGCGTAAAAGATGCCCGGGGGGAAACAGCGGGTATAATTAGGTGAAGGGTCGCGGAATCACAACTAAAATGATCGTGATAATGCGTTTTGCTCTGGACGTAAAGGGGTGCGTTTGTTATCATGCGCGGAGTATCGGCAAAAATAGTATAATTGAACATATTTACTGAGCGTCAAATGGTCTCCCCTGTTCGTATCGTTTCTCTTGGTTCTCTGGTGTTGCTTTTGGGTTGTCTCGGTTGTCAAACGGCGCCGTCGCAGCCGCTGGGGAATATCCTTGCGCCGCCGTCGACGATTCCGCCGCCGGGAACGAACTCGTACACGTTCAACGACGCGCCCCCGAGTGTTCCGAACAATCCCATCCCTCCGACGACCCAGCCGGGCAGTACCAGTCCTTTCGATCCGGTCAATCCGTCGAAAGGAGAGAACGGGACCGCCGTTCGTCCGTATGATCCGAACCTGAGAGCCGAAGCCGCCCCGAAAGCGGAATCGTCCCAATGGACCGCTTCTTCCGAAGCTCCGGTCGAGCCGGCGGGATCCGTCGCCAAAATCGCGGCTCGAACCGGCGACGAAATTGCGATCCCCGTGTCCGCGTTTCGAACCGGAACCGGAATGTATTCCGGTGAAACTCATGCGTCCCGATCATCGGGAACCGGGAGCGTGACGCAGACCACGCATGTAGCGCCGTACCCGGGAAACAAGGAGGAAACGGATCAGGTGAAATCCCAACCTTCTCCCGTCTACGCCGAGAAAGTCGAATAAGATGCCGGCCAAAAAGTACGAACCGCTTGTTCTCGCGATCGCGATTTTCTATCCGTTCGTGTTGACCTTGGTCTACTTCGTCGTTTTAGCGCACGCCGCTCCCGGTTTGCAGAAAGGGGCTTTCGGCGTCGGCAAAGCGATCCAATTCCTGCTCCCGATCGTTTGGATTGCACTGATTTTGCGGGAGCCGTGGTTCATTCGCCGGTTTCGCGCGTCGGGAGTCGTCGAAGGAATCGGGTTCGGGACGATCGTGTTTCTCGCGATTCTCGGACTCTATCACGTGATTCTCAAGCATCCGGGCGCGGACCTGGCGCCGGATTCGAAAGCGGTCCAAACGATACTGGACAAAGTCGGCGCCTTCGGAATCGGATCGTCGGCGTTCTTCATCGCGTTCGGCGCGTTTTATTCGCTGATTCACAGCGGGTTGGAAGAATATTACTGGCGCTGGTTCGTGTTCCGCCGACTTCGCCCGATGCTGGGGCCGGGTACGGCGATTGCAGTGTCAAGCTTCGGGTTCGCGCTGCACCATCTGCTTCTGCTCGGGACTTATTTCGGGTACGATAATCCGCTCGCCTGGCTCGGCACGCTCGGCGTTGCGGTCGGAGGAGCGTACTGGGCGTGGAACTATCACCGCTTCGATTCGATCTGGCCCGCATGGATTTCCCACGGCATCATCGACGCCGCGATTTTCGCCGTCGGGTTTTACGTCCTGAATTGAAACGCCCCGTCAGCGCTTGCCCCGGGTTGGATCGCGGGAGCGGTATCAATAAACGCGGGCCAGGTCAAAGCGGCTAACCGGAGCATCCGCAGCAGCAGCCGGCCTTTTTGCGCTGAATCAATTCGACCGGAACGCCGTTGTTGTCGATGAAAGCGCATTGGACGCCTTCCATCGCGAAAAACGGCTCAACGATGACCTTCGCCCCACGCAGGGCGTTTTCGAGATTGTCGACCTCGAACGCGACGTGGGCGACTTTCTGAATGAGTTCGGGCATGGGGCTGCCGGGCTCGAATTTCAACCATTCGACTCCGTAAGGATCGGCCGTCGGGTCGGACACATGAACCTTGCCCCCTTCAACGAAGGCGGACCATTGTTTTTCTTCGGTCGTCGGAATTCCGATGTGATCGTATTTCATGGGATAAACTCCTGTCAATTGTGGAAGATAAGTGAAAACGTTCGTGGATTCTACCACGAGTTTGGGGCAAAAATCAAGCCCTTGATCTTCGTCTTTTCCGATTTCCGGAGTTCGACCGGGAGAATTGCATGGCTGCACCCAATTCGCCGCCGTCGGGGGGCCGGGATTTTTTGTTCACTTCGTCGACAGGAAGACCCGTTCGTAACGGTCGAGCAAATGATTCGTCTCCCAACGCGTCGCGTGGGCGAGCACGACTTGGCTGATCGACCGGTAGTAGATCGGATCGTCATGGAGCCGGAGAATGGTGTCAATCCAAGGCATCGCCTCCTTTTCGGAGATGAGGCACCGGGTTTCCGGCGTATAGTTTTTCGAAACGGGAAACACGAAGCCCGCATCGCCGCAGATTTCCGGGAGCGAACCGCGATCGCTGGCCAGGACCGGGATGCCGTTTCTCATCGCTTCGGCGGCCACGCGGCCGAATGTTTCGTCCCATAACGACGGCATCAACACGATTTTACTGACGCCGTAAATGTCGCCCGGGCAAGGAGTGTTGCGCATAACGGAGACGTTGCTCAGTTGTGCCAGCGTCAGCCCCGTGTGAAGAAGAGAGTTGCTTCCGGCACGGCTTTCGACGACCAACAGCGGAATGTCCGGACGTTTGGAGGCGAGAATCTCCGCGATCCTGGCAAAGACGTAAACACCTTTGTGCGGCTGCGGATTGACAAACGTGACGTACTTGCGGTTCTCCGGCGGCGTTGACGCCAGAATATTCTCTTCGTTCATCACAAGCGACACGGAAATCGTTTCGAGGCCGAGACGCTTGCGGTAAACCTCGGCGGCGTATTGCGACGGAACATGGAGCACGTCGACGCCGTCGAAACAATCGGTACGATGGTAAGCGAAATTAAACAGTGTAAAAACCGTCCTGACGCCGCGTTGTCGGGCCGCACGAAACATGCGGGGCATGAACGACTGCCCGCCGTAGGAAAGGAGAACGTCGGGCCGCCATTGGTCGAGAAGGTCGTCGTAAATCCCGACGAACGTATCGGCATAAACGCCGGACGGCTCGAAGTTCGGGTCGGGCGGAAGGAAACTGAGACCGGTGTAGTGCGGCGCACGAAAACCGACCAGATCGAAAGCGGCGTCACCATTTCGCAGAGAGCGGGTCTCGAAGGGAAACTCTTGAGCGGCGAGGAGTTTCCGGACATCGACGGGATGCGGAAAATCGAGAACCGGTCCGGTCAGCGAGCGAATCTCCCAATCGCGATACTTCCCGAGCGCGTCCAACAAATCGCAAACCGACACCGCCGCCCCGCTCGCCGGGTCGATCAGAGAGTGGTACGAAACGAAAAGGAGTTTCTTGCGTGGCGTCATTCGATTTCGATCACTCTTGTTGCATCATTTCTGCCCGCCGTTCGAATTCTTTTATGTCCTCGTTGGAATGATAAAGACCGTCCAGTCGTCGCGATTCCAGCCATCGATGCGAATAAGACATCATCGGCGAAAGGGCGAGCAGAAGCCTCGTATACGATTCGCCCAAATCGTTGAGTAGAAATCCGGAACCGTTTTTATCGCGGACGATATAGAAGCCGTAACGTGAATCCACGCCGGAAGCCATGCTCGTCCTTTGCGGTTCGGGAAGCGATCTTAACCAGTCGACGATGGCGTTACGTTGGTGCTTTTGCCATACTCCGCGACGTTCATAATATTCGATCAACATACGCGTCAAGCGGATTTCGTCCCGCATCGTACTTGGCACCAGCGATTCCTCCAAAGCTTTCCACCCTTCGGAATCTCGCGGACAAAGCGCGACGGGCGGCTTGCGATTTCCGAAGCGAATGAAAAGCTGCGGGTCGTACTCCTCACCATGAATTGTTATGAAGTTCCCCGCGGGATTCTGGTTGAAGTTCGATATGTAATCCTCGTATTCCTTACCATAAAACCAATTTTTGAAATCGAGCTTCTCCTCACAAACCGGTGGAAGCGACTCCTTCGGCGAATCGCGCAACCATCGGTCCAGTAATTTTTGCTCCGCGTCCGGCCGGGGCATGATCTGCAAATCGTAGGTGCAAATCATGAAATCCTTATTTTCAATTCGTCGAAAATCCGATTTCGTAATTCGAATACGGAGTGTAAGTTTGCACTCGATGCCGGCTTCCGTCATTTTTTCACGAACGTTTTTCCAGAAAGGATACGCCATGCCATGCAGCGGTGGAAGTTCGATGGGATGCACGGTGTCCAAAATTCTTCCAGGCTGCAGATTCACTGTGGAAGCGATTACGTCGTGACCCTTGTTACCCCAAACTTGGGGATCCATTCGTAAGATCCTTCAATTTCGTCCGATGTCAGAACATATCGAAA
>JAVBTU010000452.1:0-3080 GCA_031556015.1 Thermoguttaceae bacterium | reverse complement strand
GTTTTTTCTTCGCGCTTTTGTCGCTCACTTTGCCGTTGACGAGGATTTGCGTTTCGGTTCCTTTCGGGGCGTCAACGATCGGCGTGTTGCCGTCGAACCGGATCGGGAACGGGGCGACGACCCGGGTTTTTCCGTCCGGCGAAATCTGTACGTCCAGAGCCGGCAGTTCGCCGTCGGCCCGACGTCGCAGCCGCTCCAAGACGACCGGGTTAATGTCGTACGGATTCGGCTTTTGCGTTTTGAGCGTCCAGGAATCGGGGAGCAGTCCGATCGACGGGCCCTTTTCGTACTGCATCTGTTCCCCGGCGATCAGGATTCCGTCGGCGATTTTCTTCCAGTCGAGCGTTTTGTCGTGGGGGGCCAACAGGTACAGCGCTTCGGCGTAATCGAGGCCGCACCATTGGACCGGGAGACCGATCCAGTTCGGCGCACTCCAATTCGTCGCGCCCAAAACCGGCGTCGTCGCGTAAACCATGACGGCTCCGTCGCCGGAGGGGCGGCTGGAGCTTCCGCTCCGAATAATTTTATCGCTCCCGTTAGTCGCTTGCTTTTGCTCGGAAAAAGCATCCCATTGGTAGACGAACGGCAATCCGCTGATCGCCCAGCGTCGGGCCTGTTTCAAATATTCCTCCTTGCCGGTCGCTTCAAAAGCCCGGACATTCGCCAGGCAGCACCAGCCGCTCCCCATGATATCAGGGGTGTGCAGCGAAAGCTCCCATGTCTGCGCACCCCGGGGAACGCGGAACGTGTTGAAATAATCGGTTCCCTTCAGCGCCGCGGCAAGCGAATCGGTATTGCCGATGTACAGATAATGGTCGAACAGGATCACGACGAGATTGCCGCAGAATCCCGAAGCGGTATCCTCCCAATGCCCCTTGAGATATTTGCCCTGGTATCGGAATGAACCGTCTTCTTTTTGTTGTTTGCGCACACTTTCCGCCTGGCCGTTAAGTTGATTGAGCCAGTCCTGCGCCTGTCCGGTCAGGAAATAAACGCACGGATTTTCCAGGTGCGCTCCGCCCCGGGCGTATTGCCGACTTCCCTCGGGAACAACGCCGGTCAGTTGCCAAATCGTCGAAACGCAGTCGGCGCTGTTGGTGCGAGCAAACGGTTGACCGCCGCCGGGCAAAATCGCGTGAGCCCACTTGCCGTCCTGTTTCAGTTCGGAATCCTCCAGCCCGGCAAGGTTCAGCTTTTTCTGGGCGTCTTTCGATCGTGGTGTCGGGGGGAGATTC
The DNA here is from genome assembly GCA_031556015.1 of Thermoguttaceae bacterium. Classification (GTDB taxonomy): domain Bacteria; phylum Planctomycetota; class Planctomycetia; order Pirellulales; family Thermoguttaceae; genus JAVBSX01. The sequence continues at coordinate 1,845 of JAVBTU010000452.1, read as the reverse complement.
GGAACGCCGCGTTTGTCGACGGCCCAAAGAACGGCGTCTTCAATGGTTTCACCGGAGCGCGGAGTACCGGTTAAATGGGCGGGACCGATGCGCAAGGTGCCTTTGGTTTTTGCGCCGACAAGTCCCATGCGGTTTTGCAGCATGTCCCCGGGTTGTTTGCCTTCGAGGAAATCAGGGGTCGCGAATTGGACCCGCGTATTGAGCGGATCGTCCCAAAGCAGGCCGAACGAACATTTATCGGTGATGATCCCCATGAACGGCATCGTCATTTTCCACGGATCCGGCGAAAACCGCACATGCTCCGCCGTTTCAAGATCCGCCGTCGAGGAGGAGTGTTCACCCTTTTCGAGATATTCGACGCCGCTGAGCACTGCCTGTTCCATGACGCCAAGCGGGCGAAACACGGGACCGATGGTGTTTTCCGTCGCGTCGAGCTCGAATCGGAGTTCGTTTCCTTCGATCGCAAACGTCAAATTACGTATTGATTTTAGCGACGATTTGAATGTGATACTTTTGGCGTCGCTACGAACAAGTTCCATTGTGTTGGATCGGATGCCGATTGGGAGTCCTGTAGTGTCCGCTTTTCCACAAAGAGGCAGAAGGACGCCTATCGTTTCTCCGTCGCGAATGATTTTCGCTCCGCTTCCATCTTTGGCGAAAAGAACTTGAATATCTCCGTTTTCGATTTTTACCCAATCGGTTTCTTTGTCTTCATGGAAGGCGTAAGCGATGCGGGTAATCGGGGGAAGATGCCCGCGAAGAAAAACATCGAAATCGACGATTTCAAACGGTTTGTTTTTTGGGAAATCCATTGTGATTTTAACTGGTTTTCCCGGTTCGATCGTCACGTTGTGAAGCGGTCGATTCGTTTTCGTCGCTTTTTTCGAGCTTGAAATCCAAACCTGCTTTTCCGAATGATTCGTGATCTCGATTTCCGCGAAATCGTTGTTCGACACCATATTCGTGATCTCGATCGGCGAGCGTTCGATTCGGGTGATTTCGAGTTTGGAAATCACGGCGGTTCCTTTGTCGGTTCCGGGATCGATCCGGACTTTTCGCAGCTTGCCGCCAAGGATCGCTTTGCCGGTATAGGTGTGGAACTTGCCGTCGTTAATCACGTCGAATCGAACGGAGCGGCCTTCGTCGAAACCGTCGTGAACGCCTTCGCTCCAGAAAATCTGTCCGGTCGCACCGCAGTCGCTTTTCATCGTCAGCGAGAATTCAACCGTTTCCGTGATCGGTTTATTATCTTTGGCGACAAGCGGTTGCGTCCAAAAGTAGGGATCGCCTCCCGTCGATACGATTTTCAACCCTTCCGGCGACGGCGTGATCTCACACTGGTTTCGTCCTTCGACGTCAAGCGATCGGGACTGATTCAGCGGTTGGGAAAAAACGAGCCGACGCCCGATTTCTTCACGCGGATACGGGTTGATCCATTGGTACGTCGGATACTGCGCCCAAGCCGGCGTCACGGTCGAAAGAAGTGCGACGATGAGGAAAGATAGTCTGTTTCTCATGAGTTGGTCTTTGGTGAAGATAGTTGCGTTACGAAAAAAGACGGTGTCACGAAAAGAGTTTTCAGTCTTGAAACTCGAATGTCGGTTACTCCGTGCGCGACTCTGATTCTTACTCCGACTATTTTCTCTTCTTGTAATAATTGATCAGTCCGTTGGTCGACGAATCGTGCGAGGTGATCGGTTGGTCGTCGGCGAGTTCGGGGAGGATCGCGCCGGCGAGCTGCTTACCGAGTTCGACCCCCATCTGGTCGAACGAGTTGATGTTCCAGACGATTCCCTGCACGAAAATCTTGTGTTCGTACAGGGCGATCAGGGTTCCAAGCATTTT